>NZ_SDIG01000034.1:0-52062 GCF_004122755.1 Streptomyces sp. TM32 | reverse complement strand
GATCGATGCCGTCGCGCTGGGGGAGCGGGGCAGGAGGAACCGGGGATCTGCGTCTCACCCGCCAAGAGAACACCGGCACGGCCGCCGGCTCAAGTCGCGGCCCGAGCGGCCCGATGGTGCGGGGGCCCAGCCGTGCCGCCGAACGGTGCCATCGGGCCGTTCCGCCCGGCGCCGCGCGCCACGGACCGGCCGGAAGACGACCGACGGCCGCGGGCTCTTCATCGTCGCTCAGCTCACCCGGCGCTGGGGCGTGCGTTACGGGAACGACGGCAAGACCATCTGGGCCGAGCAGGCCCTCACCGCCGATTCCGGCGGGTGACTTCTGGAGTCCGTCACCGCTCGCCCTCGTTGTGCTCGGTATCCGGGTCGTCCTCGGGACCGAAAAGAGTGCGCAGTGTGACGAGGCGGTTGACCCTGACGTGTTGCAGCGCATATGCCGTGGCCCGCCGTGCGTCGCGCGAGGCAATCGCCTCGTAGAGCTGCTGGTGCTCCTCCAGCAGGTGGCTCCATTCGCGGTTCTGTCTGGTGATCCACCGCATTCGTCCTTCGGCCGAGTGCAGCGCCTTGGCGATCGCGCTGTTGTCGGCCAGCGCCAGGATCCGCTCGTGGAATCGGTTGTTGATATCGAGAATCTCGGCCGCCCGTTGCCGCTCGGTGGCCCTCGCCGCCTGGTCGAGCAGGTCCCGCAGAGCCTTCAGGTCGTCGGGGGAGGCACGCTTCGCGGCCAGTCCGGCGATGTAGCCCTCCAGCGCTTCCCGCAGCTCGAAGAGCTCGTCCACGTCTTTGCGGGTGAGCCGGCGGACCACGATGCGGCGCGCTGACTCCGCGGCGAGGAACCCCTCCGCCGTGAGGGTCCGGATGGCCTCACGGACGGGCAGCCGCGAGACGCCGAATCGCTCGGCGACCTCGCGCTCGACCAGGCGGCTGCCCGGCTCCAACTCACCGCTGATGATGCGCTCTCGTAGTTCGGCGTGGACGCGTTCCCGGACGGCGGCCAGGGGCTGTGGCGACTGTGCGGCAGCGGACACGTCTCACTTCCCGTCGATGGTGCGGTGACCTCCAGGTCCGATACCACATCGTAGAGCGGCGTGACCACTGTGAGACCGGGCTTTTCCAGAACGGAGACTCAGATCCGTTGACCAGCCGCCACGAGGGGCGCATCATCGTGGGAAGTTTGGGATCCCAAAATTCGCGCCATGGGCACCCCACCTCCGCGCGGATTCCTCGGACCGCCTGTCTGGAGGCGTTGGTGACCATGAATCCCACCGAACCCGCCGAGTCCGGCACCACTTTCCCCACCGCCGACCCGAGACTCCACAACGCGGACCTGGCCCCTGCGCAACGCCGAAGATGGAAGGTCTTCGACCTGTTCGCCATGTGGATGTCCGACGTACACAACCTCGGCAACTACACCTTCGCCGCCGGCCTGTTGGTCCTGGGCATGAGCGCGTGGCAGATCTTCTCCTCGCTGCTGGTCGGCTTCGTGATCATCTACATCGGCATGAACCTCATGGGACGCGTCGGTCAGCGCACCGGCGTGCCCTTTCCCGTGGTGGCGCGCATCGGTTTCGGCGTCTGGGGCGCCAATATTCCCGCGCTGATCCGTGCCGTGATCGCCATCATGTGGTACGGCATTCAGACCTACCTGGCCTCCGTGGCCGTCAACGTCCTCATCCTGACCGCCGACCCTGCCCTGAAGTCCTGGACGACGCGCAGCTTCCTCGGGCTGAGCGAGCTCGGCTGGATCTCCTTCCTCGTCCTGTGGGTCCTCCAGGCGCTGATCATCAGCCGGGGAATGGAGGCCGTCCGCAAGTTCCAGGACTTCTGCGGACCGGCCATCTGGCTCGTGATGATCGTGCTGGCCGTGTGGATCATGATCAAGGCCGACTGGCACATCTCGCTGACCAGCAGTCTCCGGCACCTCTCCACCGGCGAGCAGGTCCGGATGTGGTTCGGTGGCGTCGGCCTGATCCTGTCCACCTACGGCACGCTGATGCTCAACTTCTGCGACTTCGCCCGCTTCGCCCCTGACGAGCGGACGGTGCGGCGCGGCAACTTCTGGGGTCTGCCGATCAACTCCTCGGCCTTCGCCCTGCTGTCGGTGATCGTTACGGCAGGCAGCGTGGAGGTCTTCGGTACGGCCATCACCGATCCGGCCGAGTTGATCGCCAAGGTCGGGAATCCCTCCGTCCTGATCATCGGCGCAGTGACCTTCGCGGTCGCCACCATGGGCGTCAATATCGTGGCCAATTTCGTTTCGCCCGCCTACGACCTGGCCAACGTCTGCCCGCGGCGGATCTCCTTCAAGACCGGCGGCATGATCAGCACGGTGGCCGCGCTCGTCGTCCTGCCGTGGAATCTGTTCTCCAACCCGGTCGTGATCAACTACTTCCTCGGCGGCCTCGGTGCCTTCCTCGGCCCCCTGTACGGCGTGATGATGGTGGATTACTACTTGATCAAGCGCGGCCGGGTCGACGTGGCCCAACTCTTCGTAGCGGACGAGTCGTCGCCCTACTATTACCGCAAGGGCTTCAACCGCAAGGCGCTGATCGCCTTCCTCCCCACCGCCGTCCTCAGCGCGGTGATCGCACTCGTTCCGGTCTTCTCGCCGATAGCGGCGTACTCCTGGTTCATCGGTACGGCCGGTGCCGCTCTGCTGTACAGGCTGGTCGCCGGCCGTGAGTCCGTCATGACGGTCCCGGCCCCGGTGGTGGAGAGCAGCCATGCCTGACGCGATGCGCATCTTGGTCACCAACTGCAACACCACAGTCGCGATGACCGAGGAGATCTGCGCCCGCGCGCGGGCGGCGGCCGGCCCGGGCACCGAGATCGTGGGTCTCACCCCGAGGTGGGGGCCGGAGTCGGCCGAGGGGTGGGTCGACAGCTTCCTGTCCGCCGCCGTGCTCGACCTGCTGCGCGACCTCGACGAACCGTTCGATGCGGTGGTCATGGCGGGCTTCGGTGAACACGGCCGGGAAGGCGCCCGGGAGCGTCGTCGACGGTGTCGCCGCGGCCGTCAAACTCGCCGAATCGCTCGTCGGTCTGGGCCTGACCACCAGCCGCGTCGGCTCATACGCCACACCTCCGTCCAAGCGGCGCAGCTGGTCGCCGCCTCCCGGCGGACACCGGTGAGCAGTCACGCCGTCCCAGGGGCTGCGGCGGCGTGCGCAGGGCGGCCGCGTAGCTGCTGTCCCAGGCCGCCGGCCCCCGGGCTGGTGCGGGACGACGTCGAGGCTGACGCCTCGACCAACTGCCGAGCAGAGCCGCACCTTTGACGGCAGCTCAGTGACAGTGGGGCCCCGGGCGACCGGTGCCTCCGGTCGCCCGGGACACCGGGCCGATGGATGGCCGTGTCCGGGGATGCCGTGGCGGCCGTGTGTCCCCGCTGCCGCTCCTGGGCAGGGCGCTCGAACGCCTCACATTCCCCCTGGTCATCGCTCTTGACCGAGGTCTTGGACGAAGCTACGGTCAGCGCAATGGAATTCGGTTTCCGCTTTGTGGAAACCTCTAAATCTCCCCCCTGCGGAGTTCTTCGTGCGCATCCTCGTCATGAATCCGAACACCACGGCTTCGATGACCGCCTCGATCCGGGCGATCGCCGAAGCGAGTGCCTCACCCGGTACCGAGATCCTTGCGACCGAGCCCCTCTGGGGGCCCGAGTCGATCGAGGGGCACTTCGAGGGCTACCTCAGCGCCGCCGCCGTCCTGGACCGGCTCACCACCATCGACGTCCCCTTCGACGCCCTCGTCATGGCGGGGTTCGGCGAACCCGGCCGCGAGGGCGCGCAGGAAGTCCTCGACGGACCTGTCCTGGACATCACGGAGTGCGCGGCGCAGATGGCGATGCTGCTCGGGCACTCCTATGGCGTCGTCACGACCCTCGACCGGGCCGTCCCCCAGATCGAGGACCGACTGCGTACCGCCGGACTCCTTCAGCGCTGTGCGTCGGTGCGCGCCACCGGCCTCGGAGTACTGGAGCTGGAGGAGGACGCGGAGGTCACCGTCAAGGCGGTCATCGCCACCGCCCGACGGTTGATCGAGGAGGACCGGGCCGAGGTGATCTGCCTCGGCTGCGGAGGGATGGCCGGCCTACGGGAGAAGGTGTCCGCCGCTCTCGGCGTCCCGGTCGTGGACGGCGTCGCCGCTGCCGTGAAATTCGCCGAGGCGTGCCACGAACTGGGGCTCTCCACTTCCAAGGTCCGAAGCTTCGCCGGCCCCCGGCCCAAGACGATCGGCTCCTGGCCGCTCTCGCAACACCTACGTGACGCCCGCTGAGGCCCGGGTTACGCCCCCGCCTCGACACGCACACCCGCACGTCACTGTTCCCGGAAATACTCCACCCCGTTCGATGGAGGACAGCGTGTCAGCACCGAACAGCCCGGATCCCCGCCTCTACAACGAAGACCTCGGCCCGGCGCGTGAGCGCAAGTGGGGCACGTACAGCATCTTCGCGCTGTGGATGTCCGACACCCACGCGATCAGCAACTACGCCTTCGCGTCAAGCCTCTTCGTCATCGGCCTGCCCCCCTGGGAGGTCTTCGTCGCACTGCTCGTCGGCATCACGCTCGTGTACGGGTTCATGAACCGGATGGGCCACGCCGGCCACCGCACCGGCGTACCCTTTCCGGTGCTTGCGCGGGCGAGTTGGGGCGTCTTCGGAGCGAACATCCCCGCACTGATCCGCGCGATCATGGCAGTCGCCTGGTACGGCATCCAGACCTGGCTCGCCTCGGAGGCATTGGTGCTCCTGGGCATCCAGATCGCACCGGGTCTCGCGCAGTACGACCACAACGCCCTCCTCGGCCTGTCCACCCTCGGTTGGATCGCCTTCTTGGTGATGTGGGGCCTGCAGGCGCTGCTGCTGACCCGCGGCATGGAGTTCATCCGCAGGATTCAGGACTTCGCCACCGGCCCCGTGGTCTGGCTCGTCATGGTCGCGCTCGCCATCTGGCTGCTGGTGAAGGCCGACGGGGACATCTCACTGACCAAGAGCCTGACCGGCCTCGGTGGAGGCGAGCAGTTCCACCAGAGTGTGATCGCGGTGAGCCTGACCGTGGCGACCTTCTTGACGCTCGTCCTCAATTACGCCGACTTCGCCCGCTTCACGCCCGACCACCGTTCCTACCGACGAGGGAACCTGCTCGGACTGCCGGTGAACTTCACCGCCTTCGCGGTGGTCTCCGTGCTGATGACGGCAGGCACCATCGCCGTCTTCGGCGACGCGATCTCCGACCCGGTCGAGGTGATCCACCGGATCGACAACCCGTGGGTGACGGTGATCGGCGCACTCTCCTTCATGATCGCCACCGTGGGCATCAATGTCGTCGCCAACTTCGTCTCACCGGCCTACGACTTCGCCAACCTGGTACCGAAGTACCTGAACTTCAAGCGCGGCGGCATGATCACAGCAGTGCTGGCGATCGTGGTGATGCCGTGGAAGCTCTACTCCAGCCCGGTGGTGATCCAGTACTTCCTCGGTGCGCTGGGCGCGTTCCTCGGTCCGCTGGTCGCCATCCTCCTCGTCGACTACTACCTGATCCGCCGCGGCCGAATTGACGTCGATGAGCTGTTCAGCGCCGACCAGGCCGGTGCGTACTACTACCGCAGGGGATTCAACCCGAACGCCGTCATCGCCTTCGTGCCCGCAGCGGTCATCTGCGCGGTGCTGGCGCTCGACAAGGACTTCCAGGACGTCGCACCGTTCTCCTGGGTCTTCGGCCTGGCGATCGGTGGGGCGCTGTACTACTGGCGGTCCGCGGCCTCCCGGGCCGGCGGGAAGCTCGACCACACCATGATCGCCTCCGAGCTGGCACCGTCCGGCCCCGACACGGCCCCGGTCCGTGAAGAGGTTCCTTCCCCGAAGCACTGAACTCCGCTCACCACCGGACACCCCGAAGGCAGCTCCTCCGGGCCCGTCGGCCGAGCGCGTGCACCGTCGCGTGCCCGGCCGTGAGACAGAAAGGGCACAAGCCCGTATGCCAGACCTTGATGTTGTATTCCGCGCCCCGCGGGTGGTGACCGCAGCCGGCGAGGTTGCTCGCTGCATCGGAGTGGCCGAGGGCCGGATCGCGGCCATCGAGCCGCTCGATGCGGACCTGCAGGCGGAGCGGGTCCTCGCGCTCGGCGAGGACGTTGTCCTGCTGCCCGGCCTCGTGGACACCCATGTGCACGTGAACGAGCCGGGCCGCACCGAGTGGGAAGGATTCGCCAGCGCGACGCGTGCGGCCGCCGCTGGTGGGATCACCACTCTCATCGACATGCCGCTCAACAGCGTTCCCCCCACGACCAACACCAGCGCCCTGACGGTCAAACGCAAGGCCGCGGAAGGGCAGTCGTGGGTCGACGTCGGCTTCTGGGGCGGTGCGTTGCCCGACAACCTCGCCGATCTGCGGGGCCTGCACGACGCAGGAGTGTTCGGGTTCAAGTGCTTCCTGTTGCACTCGGGCGTCGACGAGTTCCCGCATCTGGAGCCGGAGCAGCTTGAGCGCGCCCTGCGGGAGACCGCATCGTTCGGCGCGCTGATGATCGTGCACGCCGAGGACGCGCACGCGATCGATCGAGCGGCCACCCCCCATGGAGAGAGCTACCAGGACTTCCTCCGTTCCCGGCCGCGCGGCGCGGAGAACCTTGCCATCGCGCAGGTCATCGAGTCGGCACGATGGACCGGGGCCCGGGTGCACATCCTGCACCTGTCGAGTTCCGATGCCCTGCCCATGATCGCTTCGGCCCGGCGCGACGGCGTACAGCTCACGGTCGAGACGTGTCCGCACTACCTGTCCTTCACCGCGGAGGAGATTCCCGACGGTGCGACACAATTCAAATGCTGCCCGCCGATCCGGGAGGCGGCCAACCGCGAGCTGCTGTGGAAAGGCCTGGGGGACGGCGTCATCGACATGATCGTCTCCGACCATTCGCCGTGCATCGAGGAACTCAAGCGATTCGACATCGGTGACTTCGGGGTCGCATGGGGCGGGATCGCCTCCCTGCAACTGGGCCTGCCCGCCGTCTGGACCGAAGCCCGCAAGCGCGGCCACGCCCTGACCGACGTCGTGCGGTGGATGGCGGAGAGCCCCGCCCAACAGGCCGGATTGCTTCACAAGGGCCGCATCGCGCTCGGGAGCGCCGCCGACTTCTGCGTCTTCGCTCCGGACGAGGCAGCCGTCGTGGACGTCGCGCACCTGCAGCACAAGAACCCGGTATCGGCCTACTGCGGCCGAGCGCTCGCCGGCACGGTGCGCAGCACCTGGCTGAACGGTGTGCAGATCGATATCGGCGACGAACCGCGCGGACGGCTCCTGAAACGGGGGATGGCGTGACCGAGGTGGCCTGGGGCCGCGCGGACCCAGCAGCGCTGATGCCGGGCAGTGGGAACACCTCCGCCAGAAGGCCGCTACCTCCGCGGCACGTGCTGCCACGCCGCTGCCGAATGACTGACCCGCGACGGCATCCCGTGCCCCTCCACCCATGACCGCGCCCGCAACCGGCACCGTGACGGCTTGAGCTGAAGCACCACGCACATCAGCGGGTTGTGACCGTACGGTCACAACCCGCTGATGTGCGTATTCGAGTGTCCGAGGGGGGACTTGAACCCCCACGCCCGATAAAGGGCACTAGCACCTCAAGCTAGCGCGTCTGCCATTCCGCCACCCGGACAAGGTGTCTGCCGGTGCGGCCTGGGCCGTTCCGACGTGGAAAACAATAGCAAACCCTGGCGGGTGGTCGATCACCCGCACTGTTGGCCGGCCGCGGGGCTGTGACCAGGGCATGTCGGGAGTATTGCGCCCTTGGGCACAGACGGTGGCGGGTGGAGGATGGCGGTGGACCCCGCCGCGGGCCGCGCTCTCCGGGGGTGCGTGACGCGGCCGTGAACCCTTAGGAGGCAGCGTGAGCGAGTCGCAGTCGGGCCGTACGGTCACCGGCGAGGACGAGGTCGTCGATCTGTGCCGCGATCTGATCAGGATCGACACCAGCAACTACGGCGACCACTCGGGCCCGGGTGAGCGGGCCGCCGCCGAGTACGTCGCGGAGAAGCTCGCCGAGGTCGGCCTGGAGCCGCAGATCTTCGAGTCCCACAAGGGCCGTGCCTCGACCGTCGCCCGCATCGAGGGCGAGGACCGCTCGCGGCCCGCGCTGCTCATCCACGGCCACACCGACGTCGTACCGGCCAACGCCGACGACTGGACCCACCACCCCTTCTCCGGCGAGATCGCCGACGGGTGCGTCTGGGGCCGTGGCGCGGTCGACATGAAGGACATGGACGCGATGACGCTCGCCGTCGTCCGTGACCGGCTGCGTACCGGGCGCAAGCCCCCGCGCGACATCGTGCTGGCGTTCCTCGCGGACGAGGAGGCGGGCGGCACCTACGGCGCGCGCTATCTCGTCGATCATCACCCGCACCTCTTCGAGGGCGTCACGGAGGCGATCAGCGAGGTCGGCGGCTTCTCCTTCACCGTCAACGAGCAGGTGCGGCTCTATCTCATCGAGACGGCCCAGAAGGGCATGCACTGGATGAAGCTGACCGTGGACGGCAACGCCGGTCACGGTTCGATGATCCACAAGGACAACGCCATCACCGAACTGTCCGAGGCGGTAGGCCGGTTGGGCCGGTACGAGTTCCCGGTCCGGGTGACCAAGACGCTGCGGTCCTTCCTCGACCAGCTCGGGGACGCGCTGGGCACCGAACTCGACCCGGAGAACATGGACGAGACCCTGGCCAAGCTCGGCGGCATCGCCAAGCTGATCGGCGCCTCGCTCAGGAACACCGCCAACCCGACCCAGCTGGGCGCCGGCTACAAGGTCAACGTCATCCCCGGACAGGCCACCGCGCATGTCGACGGCCGGTTCCTGCCGGGCCACGAGGAGGAGTTCCTGGCCGACCTGGACCGGATCCTGGGCCCGCGGGTCAAGCGCGAGGACGTGCACGCCGACAAGGCGCTGGAGACCACCTTCGACGGTGCGCTGGTCGAGGCGATGCAGTCGGCGCTGCAGGCCGAGGACCCGATCGCACGGGCCGTCCCGTACATGCTCTCCGCGGGCACGGACGCCAAGTCCTTCGACGACCTCGGAATTCGCGGATTCGGCTTCGCCCCGCTGAAGCTGCCGCCGGAGCTGGACTTCGCGGGAATGTTCCACGGTGTGGACGAGCGGGTTCCGGTGGACGGACTGAAGTTCGGGGTGCGGGTGCTCGATCGATTCATCGACCAGAGCTGAATTCGGCCCGGATTTCCTGCCTTTCGCGCCCGGTTCGCCGAAACGAGTGAACGCACTGATGTGTTCGTAGCTTCAACGGCCTTTCTTCGTTGCAGTGTGTGCGGTCCGCGGCTGGGATCGTATTGCCTACAAGGAGGAATAATGATCAAGAAGGTCGCCGCTGCTGCGGCACTGGCCGGTGGCGTCGTGCTCGCCGGTGCTGGCCTGGCCGTTGCGGACTCGGGAGCGCAGGGTGCGGTGCTGAACTCCCCCGGTGTGGTGTCCGGCAACACCGTCCAGGTGCCGGTGCACGTTCCGGTGAACGCCTGCGGCAACACGGTCTCCGTGGTCGGCCTGATGAACCCCTCCTTCGGCGAGAACTGCGTCAACAAGTGACTTTCCGACGTCCTTTGGCGTTGTACTTGCACCCGTAAGGGTCCGACTCAGTCCAGTTCCGGAAGGCGTTTCCCGTATTCCGGAGCCGCTGAGGATTTAACCGGGCGGGTGAACCTTTCCGAGGTTCGCCACTCGTCCGTATTCCTGTAAGGCACTAGGCAGGGGATCAACCTATGAGACAGGTCGCACGAAAGGGCCTGATCACCGCGGCGGCCGCCAGTGGCGTACTCGCCCTGGCCGCCGGCTATGCACACGCCGACGCGGGAGCCGCCGGAGGCGCGGCCAACTCGCCCGGTGTGGGGTCCGGCAACAATGTTCAGGTCCCGGTCCATGTACCGGTGAACGCCTGCGGTAACACCGTCAATGTCGTCGGGCTGCTCAACCCCGCGTTCGGCAACCGGTGCGCCAACGGCGGCGGTGGCGCCCACCACGGCGTCCACCACGGTGGCGGCGGCGGTGCCGGCGCGGCAGGCCAGGCGTCGAACTCGCCGGGCATCGTGTCGGGCAACAACGTCCAGGCCCCGGTCGACGTTCCGGTGAACGCCTGCGGCAACCAGGTCTCGGGAGGCGGGGCGCTGAACCCGGCCTTCGGCAACCACTGTGCCAATGAGACGCCGACCGGCCCGGGCGTACCGCAGCACCCCGGCAGGCCCCACCACCCGGGGAAGCCGCACCACCCCGGCACGCCGGAGCACCCGGGCAAGCCGCACCACCCGGGCACGCCGGAGCACCCGGCGACGCCGCACACCCCGGGCCAGCACACCCCGCACACGCCGGGTGTGCACCCGCCGACCGAGGGGCACACCCCGCACGTGACGCCGGCCAAGCCCGCCAAGCCCGTCGGGCAGCTCGCGCACACCGGTGCGGGGTCGATCGGGTACGCGGTGCCGGCCAGCGCCGGGCTGCTGCTCGGGGGCGCCGTGCTCTACCGTCGGGCGCGCGCCGCGCGCCGGTGACCGGCCGCGGATAAGCGCACCAGGCGCACGACGGAGCGGGCCCCGCCTCGGCGGGGCCCGCTCTGCTGTCCTCACCCGCCGGTGGCGGTCACCACGTGGCGCGGAGCTGCCGGATGATCCGGCGGCGCAGCCGTACCTTGCGGCTCCCGTCGGGATTCAGACGCAGGCGGTCCAACTCCCAGTGTCCGTACTCGGCATGGTCGGTCAGCAGGCGTGTGGCGGCCTTCCGGGACACGCCCCGGGGCACATACACATCGCAGAATTCGTATTCCGGCATCGCATCTATTGTGCGGGACCGGCCCCGGTACGGATAGCGTCTGCACTATGTCTGATGCTGCGCAGCCTTCCGCTGCCGAGGTACGTGCCGCCGCCGAGGCGGTCAAAGCCGCGCTGGACCGTCACCTCGACGCGGTCGAACGCCGCTCGGGGCAGGATGATCCGGCTGTCTACGCCGCGTTCGACGAGCTCGCCGCGGCGGCTGAGGTCTATGACGAGCTGCTGTACGACACCTACGACGAGGTCACCCCCTTCGAGATCCCCGGAAGCGACGCACTGCCCGCCTATGCGGGCCCGGAGGAGCCAAGTGCGCTGAGCGTGCTGATCCGGCGCGACTACACCGTCGCCGAACCGCAGCGGCTGCTGCACCAGGCACAGCGCATCGCCGATCTTGATCCGGACGCCGCCGACGAGGCCGCAGGTCGGGGCGGGGGTGCCGACGCCGCCGCGGTCGTCGGCACCAGCGTGCATGCCGCGCTCGGTGTGCTGTTCGGCGAGTTCGAACCGGACGAGATCGCCTCCCGGCACAAGGAGTTCGGCCTGGAAGAGGGCGATTCCACCCTGTGGGTGGCGGCCGGCGACGACCCGGCCGAGCCGGGGGAGTGGCTGTCCGCCCCCTTTGACCAGGCGGATCCCCAGCGGGTCGTCTGCCGCTTCGACGTCAGCGCGGTCTTCGACGAGGAACTCGGCGACGACGATCTGATGGAGCCGCTCGACCACGAACGGTGAGTCCGGGGGCGGGGTGCGCTGCCGTGGCGCCGCACCCCGACCCGGTACGACCCCGGGTACGACGCTGCCCCGGCGGTCGGCAGAATCCTGCCGACCGCCGGGGCAGCGGGCGTACGGGGGCGCCCGGTGGGCCGGGGCTCAGTCGACCGTCGACGGCTCCTGCGTGGTCTGCACGCTCTGCTGCAGCAGGGTGCGCAGCCGGGTGGTGCGCTCCTTGACGGGCACCTCGGCGACCGCCCGGGGCAGCGCCTGGTCGACGCCCTGGACCACCGACAGATGGCGCTCGCCGCGGCTGAAGGCGGTGTAGACCCAGGCGCGGGTCAGGCCGCCGGCGGCGTCCCCGGGGAGCACGACCACCGCGGCGGGCCAGCGCATCCCGGCCGCCTGGTGCGCGGTGAGCGCCCAGCCGTGGCGTACGGCTCCCGCGCCGACCTGCTCGCGCGGCACCACGACCGCGGCGCCGTCGCAGTCGAGCCGCAGCCCGGCGGCGTCGGCGCCGGTGACCGTGCCGGGCACCGTACGGCCGGGTGTGGGGGCATAGGCCACGCGGTCGCCGGGGTCGAAGCCGCCGAACCGGCCGGGGCCGGGGTTGAGCCGCTCTTTGAGGGCGGTGTTCAGCGCGCGGGTGCCGGCCGCGCCGCCGTGGCCGACCGTGATGACCTGGGTCCGGTCCGCGGGGACCCCCAGTGCCCGGGGCACGGAGTCCGCGACCAGCTGGACGGTGCGGTGCACCGCCTCCCCGGCATCCCGTGCCGGGACGATCACCACCTCCTTGCCGGGCGCTTCGACCTGGCTCAACTCGCCGATGCCGATGCCGGACACCAGCTCGCCGATCGGGCCGAAGTCCGGGGTACGGGAGGCGACCTGGGGGCAGAAGCGGGCGGCGAGCAGATCGGCGAACAGCCGGCCTGGACCGGCCGACCACAGCACGCCCGGGTCGCCGCTGAGCACCAGCCGGGTGCCGTCGGGCAGCGACTCGACGAGCAGCGCGGCGGTCTCCAGATCCAGCTGCGGGGCGTCCAGCACCACCAGGAGATCGAGCGCGAGGGCGCCGTCCGCGTCCCGCCCGGGGCCCTGCTGCCCGGACAGCAGGGCGGACACGGTCACGGCGGCCGTGTCGACGGCCGTGGCGCCGGGCGCGCACTCGGTGAGGTCGCCGGCCAGGCGCCGGCGGCCGTTCTCGGTGTGCGTGGCGCCGAAGGCCCGCAGGCCCAGCGAGCGGGCCGCGGCGAGCAGCGCGGCCGGTTCGGCGCGGGCCGCCTCGGCGCCCGTGTGTGCCACCAGGCCGCTGTGGGCGGCGGCGCGGATGAGCTCCGCGGCGGAGGGCGACGGTGCGGCGGCCGCCGCGGCCTCCCACTCCGTGGCGGAGGGACGGACGGGGCGGGCGGCGGTGGTGTCGTGTGTGGTGCCGTTGGCGTGGTCGGAGGGACGGACGGCCGCCGCCCCGGCCCCGGTGTCGGCGGCCGCGGTGGTGTCGGTCGGCGCGGCCGGGCGCTCCTCGTCGGCTGACGGTGCCGGTGCCGGGGCCGGGGCCGCTTCGACCGTGGTGTCCTCGGCAGCTGTGGCGTCCTCGTCCGGAGCCGGGCCGTCCGCCGGGTGGTCCTCCGGACCGGCAGCCGCTTCGAAGGTGTTCAGCAGCCGCGCCAGCCCGTCGGCGACGCTCTCCTCGGCCATCGCGAACCGGTCCAGGCCGAGCAGGATCCGGACCGGCTGTCCCTCCTCCCCGTCCTCGTCCGTGACCGGACGGGGCCTGCCCGGTTCCTCGATGGCGTCCTGGAAGACCAGCACGGCACCGTCCGCAATGGCGGTCTGCAGGGCGTCATCGGGGTCGGGCACCGCCCGCTGGGCGAGCGCCGCACGCAGCGCGGAGGCCTCCAGCGCGGAGTGCCCCGCGACGGCGGCCTGCTCCAACAGCCAGCCGACGAGGGCCTGGGCGCGCCGCTCGTCGCCCGGCCCGCAGGCGGGGCCGAGCAGTGCGCGGGCAAAGCCGTCGGCCTGCTCGGGGCGGACCCCGGGCACGGCGAGCAGCTGCCAGGGGTCCTCGCGCAGCGCCTCGGCGGCCCGCTCCCCGAGCGCCTCGGCGGCCCGGTCCGCCAACGCCTCGGGGGCGCCGCCCGCCGCGAGGACCTGCCGTACGCCCTCGGCTCCGGGCGCGTACGCCGCCGGCCCGGGGGCCGCTGCGGGGCCGGTGGGAGCGGTTGGGGCGGCTGCCCCGGCGGCCGGGGCGGCGCCGCCGTCCACGACGGGAGGACGGGCCGGGCCGCCGGCCTCGGGGGCGGGCTGCTGCCGGGCCGGTTCCGGGGCCTGGCCGGCCGGCCGGTCCTGGGGAGCCTGGGGGGCAGGACTGCCGGGCGACGGGGCGCCCTGGGCGGGCCCCCGGCCGGCGGGGGCGGCCGGCTTGGCCGGGCGCGGGGCGTCGTTGAAGAACGAGGCGGCCGAGCGCTCGCCGCTCTCCACGGCCCGCACCGCCGCGGCCAGCGCCGCGGCGGTCGCCTGGGCCGATCCGGACGCCGCGGTGTCCCGCGCCGCACCGGCCGGGCCTTCTCCGCCCGGAGCCGCGGCCTCCGTCTTCCCGCCCTGCGCCGCCGCGGCGTCGGGCGTCTGGGCATCCGCGGTCCCGGGTGCGGCCTCCTGCTCGGGCGGGGTGTCGCCGGCGAGGCGGTCGGTACTCACAGCGTGCTCCAGTCCTGATCGGGGTAGTGGTGCACCGGAGCCGATACATCGTCCAGCGCCCGGCGGATCTCGTCAGGAAGACTAAGGGCCTCCACTGACAATGCCGCGCTGAGCTGCTGTGCTGTGCGGGCGCCGAGGATCGGCGCGGTCACTCCGGGACGGTCGCGGACCCAGGAGAGCGCGACCTGGAGCGGGGTGACGGCCAGTCCGTCGGCGGCGGTGGCGACCGCGTCCACGACCCGGCCGGCCGTCTCGTCGAGATACGGCGCGACGAACGGCGCCATGTGATCCGAGCCGCCGCGCGAATCGGCCGGGGTCCCATGGCGGTACTTGGCGGTCAGCACACCGCGGCCCAGCGGCGACGCCGGCAGCAGGCCGATGCCGAGATCGAGCGCCGCGGGCAGCACCTCCCGCTCCACGCCGCGCTGGAGCAGGGAGTACTCCATCTGCGTGCTCGCCAGGCGGTGGCGCCCACCGGGCACCGCGAGCTGCCAGGTGCCGGCCTTGGCGAGCTGCCAGCCGGAGAAGTTCGACACCCCCACATAGCGCGTCCGGCCGCTGCTGACGGCGAGGTCGAGGGCGGCCAGGGTCTCCTCCAGCGGCGTGTGTGGATCGAACGCGTGCAGCTGCCAGAGGTCGACGTAGTCCGTGCCCAGCCGCTCCAGGGACGCGTCCAGGGCGGCGAGGAGATGGCGCCGTGAGCAGTCGACCCGGCGGTCCGCCTCCAGGACGCTGCCGGCCTTGGTCGCGATCACCAGATCGGCGCGCGGCACGAGGCCTTCCATCAGCCGGCCCAGCAGGTACTCGGCACCGCCGTCCGCGTAGATGTCGGCGGTGTCCACGAGGGTGCCGCCGGCCTCCCAGAACGCCTTGAGCTGGTCGGCGGCTTCCTGCTCGTCCGTGTCGCGGGCCCAGTTCAGGGTGCCGAGCCCGAGGCGGGTCACGCGCAGGCCCGTACGGCCGAGGTGCCTTTGCTCCATGAGCCTTGAGATTACTGGCCGCGCGCGAGGATCAGGGGACCTGTGGACAACCCGCCGATGACGGCCGGCGCAGGCGCGCGCTACAGTCCCCGGAACAGCGACGTTACCGATCGGTAAGGGGAGCGGCATGAGGCTTGGCATCAACCTCGGCTACTGGGGCGCCGGGATGGATTCCGACAATCTCGCGGTGGCGCAGGAGGCCGACCGCCTCGGATACTCCGTCTGCTGGGCCGCCGAGGCCTACGGCTCCGACGCCGCAACGGTCCTCTCCTGGGTCGCCGCCCAGACCGAGCGCATCGACATCGGTTCGGCGATCTTCCAGATCCCGGCGCGCGCGCCCGCCATGACCGCGATGACGGCCGCGACCCTGGACTCGCTCTCCGGTGGCCGCTTCCGGCTGGGCCTGGGCGTCTCCGGGCCGCAGGTCTCCGAGGGCTGGTACGGCGTCAAGTTCGACAAGCCGCTGGCCCGCACCCGCGAGTACGTGGACATCGTCCGCAAGGCCATGACCCGCGAGCGGCTGTCCTACGAGGGCGAGCACTGGACCCTGCCGCTGCCCGGTGGCCCCGGCAAGCCGCTGAAGCTCACCGTGCACCCGCAGCGCGAGCACATCCCGCTCTACATCGCCGCGATCGGCCCGAAGAACCTGGAGCAGACCGGTGAGATCGCCGACGGCGCGCTGCTGATCTTCCCCGCCGTCGAGCATCTGGAGGAGACCGCGCTCACCCACCTCCGCGCCGGCCGCGAGAAGGCGGGCAAGACGCTGGACGGGTTCGACATCTGTCCGACGCTGCCGCTGGCCGTGGGCGCGGACAAGGACGTCAGCGCGCTGGCCGACATCTTCCGTCCGTACACCGCCCTGTACGTCGGCGGCATGGGCAGCCCGAAGCAGAACTTCTACAACCAGCTGGCCCGGAGCATGGGATACGAGAAGGAAGCCGCCGAGATCCAGGACAGGTATCTGTCCGGCGACAAGGAGGGCGCCGCCGCCGCGATCCCGGAGCGGCTGATCGACCAGACCACGCTGCTCGGTTCCGTCGAGCGGATCGCGGAGCGGATGCAGGCCTACGCGGCGGCGGGCGTGACCACCTTGTCGCTGGCCCCGGCGGGCTTCGCCCTGGAGGACCGGCTGGCGTCGCTGCGGGCGGGCGTCGAGGCCCTGGAGCGCGCCGGACTGGCGTAGTTCCTCAAGGGCGACGGGTCTGCGCGGGGGCCGCTCGCCCCGTCCCGTCCCGGTCCGGCGCCATGACGCCGGACCGGACATTCGCAGCGGCCGTGGTGGGGGCTCGGGGGAACCTCCCCGCCACGACCGTCGCGCTGCACAACGCGGTGGCGGGCAGGCTGGTTACGCCCGCTACGAGGGCAGCTCCCGCCCGAACGGCCCAAGGGCCCGGCGACTGCGGTTGCCGCCCACGGAACACCCCACTTGACTCGTTCTTTGCGGGTGTGTCCGTTCGGAGGTGGCGCAGATGTTCTCGGCCCGAAGCCTGTTCCAGGAGATCGTCGACAACGACGACTCCTACCGACTGTTCTGTTCCATCGCGGCGAGCGGCGAGGCCCAGGGCGGCTGGGAGAACGGCCGGATCGCCGCGCTGATCCCGGTCTCCCTGCGCGCGCTGGCGCCCAAGGTCAGCCGGCACGGCGCCGACGAGGACAAACACGGCCGGATCTTCCACGCCCTGATGCGCCGACGCGGCCTGACGCCCACCACGGTCCCTGAAGAGACCGACTACACCGCCCTGCTGGAGCGGCACGGCATCGGTCTGGCGCACGACAAGCTGCGCCGCAACGAGCCGCTCACCGAGCACGACATCATCACCTACCTCGCCCACAGCCGGGTCACCGAACAGCGCGCCGCCGACCAGATGGAGATGCTCACCCGGCACTTCGGCGACCACCCCGAGGTGGGCAAGGCGATCCGGATGATCTGCCATGACGAGGCGAACCACCTCGCCTACTGCCACGAGGAGCTGCTGCGGCTGGCCGGTGCCGGGCACGGCCGGACCATCCAGCGCATCCTGCACGAGTGTGCCCGTGCCGAGATCGCCGTCTACCGGGACGTCAGCCTGGCCGTGATGGACCACATGGGCCGCATCTTGTCGTGGCCGAGGACGAAGTCCGTCGCGCTCGCCACCGGGATCCGCGCGATGTACGCCTATGAGCGGCTGGGCGGCTGGCGGCGGATGGTCAGCCTCCAGATGCCCGAGCGGCGGGACGCGCTGGGCGGCCCGGCGCCCTCGGCACCGGAATTCGCCTGAGCCGCCCGCCCGGAGGCGCCGGGACGCTCCCCGGCATCACAGCCAGCCGCGGCGCTTGAACAGCCGGTACAGCGACACCTCGATGACGACCATCAGCCCCAGGATCACCGGATACCCCAGGTGCCACTGCAACTCCGGCATGTCGTGGAAGTTCATGCCGTAGATGCCGGCGATCAGCGTGGGGACGGCCGCCAGCGCCGCCCAGGAAGAGATCTTGCGCATGTCGTCGTTCTGCCGTACGCCCATCTGCGCGAGATGGGCGGCGAGAATGTCCGAGAGCAGGCGGTCCAGGCCCTCCACCGACTCGTTGGCGCGGGTGAGGTGGTCCTCGACATCGCGGAAGAACGGGCGGGCGTGGTCGTGGACGAACGGCACCCCGGGGTTCTGCAGCCGGGCCATCGGCTCCGCCAACGGGCCGGTCGCCCTGCGGAATTCGAGCACCTCGCGCTTGAAGGCGTAGATCTCGGCGGCGGTGTTCCGGGTGTCCTGGCCGCGCACCGGAGCGAACACCTCCGCCTCCAACTCCTCCAGGTCCACCTGGAGTTCGGCCGCCACCTCGATGTAGTGGTCCACCACCGCGTCGCTGACCGCGTACAGCACCGCTCCCGGGCCGTGCCGCAGGATCTCCGGGTGCTCCTCCAGCCGGTGCCGCACCGCGGTCAGGGGGCTGGCCTCCCCGTGGCGGACGGTCACCACGAACGAGTCGCCGACGAAGACCATCAGCTCCGAAGCGGTCACCGTGTCCGCCCGGTCGTCGTAGGTGACCGGCTTCAGCACCATGAACAGGGAGTCGTCGTAGACCTCCAGCTTGGGCCGCTGGTGTGCCTTGAGGGCGTCCTCGACCGCCAGCGGATGCAGCGCGAACTCGGACCTGACGAGCGCGAACTCCTCCTCCGTCGGCTCATGGATCCCCAGCCACAGGAAGGAATGTCCCTCGGCCCGCGCCGCATGCAGGGCATCGGAGAAGTCCGTCGCGCACTCGTTGCGACGGCCTTCCCGGTAGATGGCGCAGTCCACGATCACATCTGGCATTCTCGCCCCTCGCCCGGCCACCTGCCAGAAAGGCGACCGCGGAACGTAGGCTGGCGGTCATGCCCACGCTGATCCTGGTGCGGCACGGCCGCTCCACCGCCAACACCGCCGGGGTGCTCGCCGGGCGGGCGCCCGGAGTCGCCCTCGACGAGCGCGGCGCCGCCCAGTCCGCCGCGCTGCCGGCCCGCCTCGCCCAGGTGCCGCTGACCGCCGTCGTCTCCAGCCCGCTGCAGCGCTGCCGGGAGACCATGGCGCCGCTGCTGGACGCCCGGCCGTGGCTCACCCTGCACATCGAGGACCGGATCAACGAATGCGACTACGGCGACTGGTCGGGCCGCAAACTCGCCGAGCTGAGCGACGAGCCGCTGATGGAGGTCGTCCAGCGGCACCCGTCCGCGGCGGCCTTCCCCGGCGGCGAGTCGCTGCGCGCGATGCAGGCGCGGGCGGTGGACGCGGTACGCGACTGGAACGCCCGGATCGAGGAGGCGCACGGCCCCGAGGCGACCTACGCCATGTGTGCGCACGGTGACATCATCAAGGCGCTGGTCGCCGACGCCCTGGGCATGCACCTCGACCTGTTCCAGCGGATCTCCGTGGAGCCCTGCTCGGTCACCGCGATCCGCTACACGCGGCTGCGCCCCTACCTCGTACGGCTGGGGGACACCGGTGACTTCGGATCGCTCGCGCCCCGGGAGGACGGGGGCAGTGCGGCGGCCGACCGGGACGCGGCCGTCGGTGGTGGTGCGGGAGCAGCGTGATCAGTCGGCGCAGTAGGGTGGTGCGACGGCGCTGCCCGCCACGCCCCTGCGATCCGCGCAGTGACCGCAGGACGTGCAGCGACCGCAGTGACCCCGCAGTCGAGCAATCGGAGCAGGACGTTGTCCCGTCAGGTGTTCTTCTACGACGCGCCGGACCGCTTCGTGGCCGGTACGGTCGGGCTGCCTGGCCGCCGTAGCTTCTACCTCCAGGCCACCGCGGCCGGCCGCACGACCAGCGTCGCCCTGGAGAAGACCCAGGTCGCAGCCCTCGCCGAGCGGATCGACGAGCTGCTGGACGAGGTCGTACGGCGCAGCGGCGGCAACGCGCCGGTGCCCGCGGTCTCGCCCGCCGAGCTGTCCGACACCGCCCCGCTGGAATCGCCGGTCGAAGAGGAATTCCGGGTCGGCACGATGGCGCTGGCCTGGGACGGCGAGGACGAGCGGATGATCGTCGAGGCCCAGGCCCTGGTCGAGCTGGACGCGGACAGCGACGAGGACCTCGCCGACGCCGAGGAGCGGCTGCTCCAGGACGACGAGAACGGCCCGCCGATGCTGCGGGTCCGCCTCACCGGCACCATGGCCAGGGCATTCGCCAAGCGGGCGCTGGAGGTCGTCAACGCCGGCCGCCCGCCGTGCCCGCTGTGCAGCCTGCCGCTCGACCCGGAGGGACACGTATGCCCGCGCCAGAACGGATACCGACGGGACGCCTGAGCGCCATGGAGCCCGCCGCCGGCCCGGCCGCCCCGCTGCCTTCTCCCGCCGCTCCGCAGGAGGCGCCCCAGGCCGGGCCACCCCCTGCCACCGGCCCGCGCGACGTCCTCCTCGCCGAGGGGGAGCTGACCGTGCGCGGCCGCATCCAGGAGGCGTCCAACGCCGTGCTCTACTGCACGGTCGCGTACGACGGCACCGCCGCCGCCTGTGTCTACAAGCCGGTCGCCGGCGAGCGCCCGCTGTGGGACTTCCCCGAGGGCACGCTCGCCCAGCGTGAGGTGGCCGCGTACGAGATCTCCCGGGCCTGCGGCTGGGACCTGATCCCCCCGACGGTGCTGCGGGACGGCCCGTACGGCACCGGCATGGTCCAGGAGTGGATCGAGCCGCCGGAGAGCGACGACGAGGTGCCCGAGCTGCTCGCGCTGGTCGAGGACGAGGAGCCGGGGCCGGGCTGGAAGGCGGTCGGCTTCGCGCAGACCGGCGAGGGCCGCACGGCGCTGCTGGTGCACGCCGACGATCCGCGGCTGCGGCGGCTCGCGGTGCTCGACGCGGTGATCAACAACGGCGACCGCAAGGGCGGACATCTGCTGCCGGGCGCCGGCGGGGAGTTCTTCGCCATCGACCACGGCGTGTCCTTCCATGCCGAGGACAAGCTGCGCACGCTGCTGTGGGGGTGGGCGGGGGAGCCGCTGACCGAGGAGGCGCTCGCGGCCCTGCGGGAGCTGGACACGGCGCTGGCGGACGGCCGGCCGCTGGCCGCCCGACTGGCCGAACTGATCACGGAACGCGAGGCCGCGGCGCTGCGCGCGCGGGTGGCCGGGCTGCTGCGCAGCGGCCGGCACCCGGAGCCGAGCGGTGACTGGCCCGCCATCCCCTGGCCACCCGTCTGAACCAGGCGGCCACCGGGCGGTGACGCCGGGCCTCTCCCGTGCCCGTCCGTCCGACGTGCACGTCCGTCCGTCCGGCTTGCACGTCCGTCCGTCGAACACAAGACCGCCTTTCCGGCCAACAGTCCCGGTCCGGTTCGTATGCGGAACTTCCGTCCGGTTACGCTCATGGCATGCATGCATGGCCCGCTTCTGAGGTCCCCGCCCTGCCCGGCCAGGGCCGCGACCTGAGGATCCACGACACCGCGACCGGCGGACGGGTAACCCTCGCCCCCGGTCCCGTCGCCCGTATCTACGTCTGCGGCATCACGCCGTACGACGCCACCCACATGGGGCACGCGGCGACCTACAACGCGTTCGACCTGGTTCAGCGCGTGTGGCTCGACACGAAGCGTCAGGTGCACTACGTGCAGAACGTCACCGATGTCGACGATCCGCTGCTGGAGCGGGCCGTGGCCACCGGCGACGACTGGACGGCGCTCGCCGAGCGCGAGACCGCCCTGTTCCGCGAGGACATGACGGCCCTGCGGATGCTGCCGCCCCGCCACTACATCGGCGCGGTCGAGTCGATACCCGGCATCGTCCCGCTGGTGGAGCGGCTGCGCGACGCCGGTGCCGCCTACGAGCTGGACGGCGACATCTACTTCTCCGTCGCGTCCGACCCGCACTTCGGCAAGGTCTCCGGGCTGGACGCCGCGGCGATGCGGCTGCTGTCCGCCGAGCGCGGCGGCGACCCGGAGCGGGAAGGCAAGAAGAGCCCGCTCGACCCGATGCTGTGGATGGCCGCCCGGGACGGCGAACCGAGCTGGGACGGCGGCTCGCTGGGCCGCGGCCGGCCCGGCTGGCACATCGAGTGCGTCGCCATCGCCCTGGACCACCTCGGCATGGGCTTCGACGTCCAGGGCGGCGGCTCCGATCTCGCCTTCCCGCACCACGAGATGGGCGCCTCGCACGCCCAGGCGCTCACCGGCGAGTACCCGTTCGCCAAGGCGTACGTGCACGCCGGGATGGTGGCCCTGAACGGACAGAAGATGTCCAAGTCCAAGGGCAACCTCGTCTTCGTCTCCACGGTGCGGCGCGACGGCACCGACCCGGCCGCGATCCGGCTGGCGCTGCTCGCCCACCACTACCGCGCCGACTGGGAGTGGACCGACGCCGTGCTGGCGGAGGCCGTGGAGCGGCTGGCGCGCTGGCGCGGCGCCGTCTCCCGTCCCGACGGCCCGTCCGCCGACGCCCTGGTCGAGGAGATCCGTACGGCGCTCGCCGACGACCTGGACTCCCCGGCCGCGCTGGCGGCCGTGGACCGCTGGGTCGCCGCCCAGCAGGCCGACGGCGGCACGGACGAGGGCGCACCCGGCCTCGTCTCCCGTGCGGTCGACGCGCTCCTCGGCGTGGCCCTGTAACACCCGTCCGCTCCGTCCTCAGGGGCGCTTTCACCGACCGGTGAAAGCGCCCCTGCTCACGTGCGGCGCGCCCGGAAATCCAGCAGCCCGCCGCAAGAGTCCATGGTGGCGCGCCCCGTGGGCGGACTAGAGCTTGCGGTCATGAGGACACCAACAGGACTGCGGGCGGCGGTCGTTGCCGCGCTGCTCGGGCTCGCGATGACGGTCGCGGGGCCGGCGGGCAGCGTACGGGCCGACGGCCGGGCGCCCGCACAGACCGTCGGCGACATCACCGGCTTCGCGGCGGACGGGCCCGTCTATCATCTGCACGCCGGCCGGGCCGAGGCCCGCGTCAGCTTCGTCACCCCCCGCACCTTCCGGCTCGAACTGGCCCCGGACGGCACCTTCTCCGACCCCACCGGCAAGGACATCGTGCTGCCCCAGGGCGCGCCGCCCGCCACCCGCTGGCGGGACGCCGGCGACGCCTATGAACTCAGCACCTCCCAGGTCACCCTGAAGGCCTTCAAGGCGCCGCTGCGCTTCGAGCTGCGGCGGGCCGACGGCTCGCTGGTGTGGTCCGAGACGAAGGGGCTGAGCTGGGACGACAAGACCACCACCCAGACCCTCGCGCGCGGCGCCGGTGAGCAGTTCTACGGCGCCGGAATGCAGAACGGCCGCGGCAACACCTCCCACCGCGGCCACACCACCGAGGTCGGGGTGGACTACCACTGGGACGACGGCGGTCACCCCAACTCGGTCCCCTTCTACCTTTCCTCCGCCGGCTACGGCGTCTTCCGCAACACCTACGCGCCCAACACCTACGCCTTCCAGGACCCGGTGACGACCACCGCACAGGAACGGCGCTTCGACGCCTATTACTTCGCCGGGCCGAGCGCCAAGGACGTCATCGGCCAGTACACCGCACTGACCGGAAAGCCCTTTCTGCCACCGTTGTACGGGCTGGAGATCGGCGATTCGGACTGCTATCTGCACAATGCGAACCGGGGTGAGCGGCATACTCTCGACGCCCTGAAGGTCGCCGACGGCTATCCGCAGAACGATCTGCCCAATGGCTGGATGCTGGTCAACGACGGTTACGGCTGCGGCTATGAGCATCTCGCCGAGACCTCACAGGGGCTGGGCGAGCGGAAGATGAAGCTCGGACTGTGGACCGAGGACGGTATCGCCAAACTCGCCGACCAGGTGAAGGCGGGCCAGCGCATCGCGAAACTCGACGTCGCCTGGGTCGGTGACGGCTACAAATTCGCCCTGGACGGCTGCAAGGACGCCTACCGGGGCATCGAGGACAACAGCGATGCGCGGGGCTTCACCTGGGCTCCGGAGAGCTGGTCGGGTGCCCAGCGCTGCGGCGTCCAGTGGTCCGGTGACCAGAGCGGCAGCTGGGACTACATCCGCTGGCAGATTCCGACCTATGCCGGCGCCACCATGTCCGGGCTCGCCTATACGACCGGCGATGTGGACGGCATCTTCGGCGGCAGCCCCAAAACCTACGTCCGCGATCTGCAATGGAAATCCTTCCTCCCGGCGATGATGACGATGGACGGCTGGGCCGCCAGTGACAAACAGCCCTATCGCCAGGGCGAGCCCTACACCTCCATCAACCGCAGATATCTGAAACTGAAGGAATCGCTGCTGCCCTACATGTACTCGTACGCGGCGGAGGCGACCCGCACCGGCGTCGGTCCGGTGCGTCCGCTGGCGCTCGAATATCCCGGTGACCCGAAAGCCGGCACCGACGCCGCGAAGTACGAATTCCTTTCCGGGCAGGATTTCCTCGTCGCGCCCGTCTACCGGGACAGCGACACCCGCGACGGCATCTATCTGCCGAAGGGCACCTGGGTCGACTACTGGTCCGGGCGCACCTACCGGGGCCCGACGACGGTCAACGGCTACAGCGCTCCGCTGGACACCCTGCCGCTGTTCGTCAAGGCCGGGGCAGCCGTCCCCATGTGGCCTGGCATCAGGTCGTATCAGCACCGCACCGCACACTCGCCGCTCGCCTGGGACGTCTATCCGCAGGGCCGTTCCTCGTTCACGCTCTACGAGGACGACGGCGTCACCCGCGCGCACCGGCGGGGCGGCAGCGCCACCCAGCAGGTGCGGGTGGCGGCGCCGCGCTCCGGCGGCGGCGACGTGCGGATCGACGTCGGCGCTCTGCGGGGTGAATTCCACGGCAAGCAGACCGCCCGGCCCTACCGCTTCACCGTGCACACCGGCGACGCCCCGCGCGCCGTCGAGCTGGCCGGGCGGCCGCTGAAGCGGTTGCCGTCCGCGCGGGCGTTCCGGGCGGCGGACGAGGGGTGGCGCTACGACCCCGCGGACCGTGCGGGCGTCGTACAGATCAAGACCGGCTCCCGCACCACCGGTCGCGCCTTCGCCCTGACGCTCAAGGGCGCGAGCGCCGTCGGCGGCAGAACCCCGGGCGCCGCGGCCGTCGTTGCCACCCCCGGCGGCCAGGAGGTGACCAAGGGCGCACCGACGGCCGTACGGGCCTCCGTCACCGCCGGCACCCGGGACGCCCAGGACGTCTCGGTGGCGCTCTCCGCACCCAGGGGCTGGACCACCTCGGCGCCGGTGCACCACCGGCGGATCGCGGCCGGGGCCACTCAGCGCGAGACGCTGACCCTGACCGCGCCCCGGGACGCCGTCGGCGCGGACCCGGTCACCGTCACCGCGACCGTCCGCTACCGCGCGGCCGGTGCGTGGCGGACGGCGGTGCACCGGTTCGAGGTACGGGCCGTGCCGCCGGCGCCCGCCGGGGACACCTGGGCGAGCGATCTGGAGTGGCTGAGCGCGACCAACGGCTACGGTCCGGCCGAACGCGACCGCAGCAACGGCGAGTCGGGGGCGGCGGACGGTCATCCGCTCACCCTCGCCGGCAAGACCTACGCCAAGGGCATCGGCGCGCACGCCGACTCGGACCTGGAATTCTTCACCGGCGGGCGGTGTACGTCCGTCACCGCGGACGTGGGTATCGACGACGAGATCGCCGACTACGGCGAGGTCGCCTTCTCGGTGGAGGCGGACGGCAAGGTGCTGTGGACCTCACCGAAGCTGACCGGGGCGTCGGCGCCGGTGCCGGTGGACGTACCGCTCGGCGGCGCCCGGCACGTCCGGCTCAAGGTGACCGATACGGACGGCAAGAAGTCCGGCGATCACGGCGACTGGGCGGGGGCGCGCTTCCACTGCGGGCGGTGAGCGCGGCCCCCGTCCGGGGGAGCGCACGCAGGGCGCCGGACCGGCGTGACGGCCGGTCCGGCGCCCTGGTGGCCCGGTCAGCTCCCGCTGTCCTCCGGGCCGTCCTCCGGCCTCGCGGAGTCGGCGGCGTCCGCGCCGCTGGACGGGTCGGCCTCGTCCGCGGAGTCCCTGGCGCCCTTGTCGTGGGCCGGGTCCGTGGGGTCGCTGCCCTGGTCGTCGCCCGGTCTGGGCTCGCGCGGCTCCTTGGGCACCGGGCGGGGCGGGCGGGTGCGGCCGCTCGGGGCATCGCGGTGGAAGGAGCCGTCGCGGCCGTCGGCGAGCCCGCCCTCGGTCGCCACTCCGGGACCGGACTGCGGGTCACGGCGGCGCAGATAGCGCTCGAATTCGCGGGCGATGGCCTCGCCGGACGCCTCCGGCAGATCCGCGGTGTCCCGCGCCTCCTCCAGGGACTGGACGTACTCGGCGACCTCGCTGTCCTCGGCGGCGAGCTGGTCCACGCCCAGCTGCCAGGCGCGTGCGTCCTCGCTCAGCTCGCCGAGCGGGATCCGGACGTCGAGGAGGTCCTCCAGGCGGTTGAGCAGGGCGAGGCTGGCCTTCGGGTTGGGCGGCTGCGACACATAGTGCGGTACCGCGGCCCACAGGCTCACCGCGGGAACGCCGGCATGGGTGCACGCCTCCTGGAGGATGCCGACGATGCCCGTCGGGCCCTCGTAGCGGGACTCCTCCAGGTCCATGCGGCGCGCGAGTTCCGCGTCGGAGGTGACGCCGCTGACCGGGACCGGGCGGGTGTGCGGGGTGTCGCCGAGCAGCGAGCCCAGCACCACCAGCATCTCCACACCCAACTCATGGGCAAATCCGAGGATTTCGTTGCAGAACGAGCGCCAGCGCATGCTCGGCTCGATGCCGCGGACCAGGACGAGGTCCCGCGCCCGCCCCTTGCCGTTCGCGTCGCCGACGCGGACGACGGAGAGCCGGGTCGTGGGCCACGTGATCTTGCGTACGCCGCCGTCCAGGAAGACGGTGGGACGGTTCACCTGGAAGTCGTAATAGTCCTCGGCGTCGAGCGCGGCGAAGACCTCGCCCTTCCACTCCCGGTCCAGATGAGCGACCGCGGCGGAGGCGGCGTCGCCGGCGTCGTTCCAGCCTTCGAACGCGGCCACCATGACCGGGTCGATCAGCTCGGGCACCCCCTCGAGCTCGATCACCCAGCGCCTCCTTCCGACCGGTCCGGCCGCCTGGGGCGGCCGCCGGCAGCAGTTCCTTTGCGTGCGATCCCAAGACTACGGCTTCTGTGGTGCCGATATGCAGCCCCTTTCCAGCAAGGGGTAGTGATTCATCCGACCTGTTTGCGGATCGGTTGGCCTCCGTCAGTCCAACTTCCGCACGAGGGCTGGACGTCGTCTCGCGCGAAGGGCTATACATCGGATGACCCGGAAAGGTCCGATGTTCTTCCCCAACATCTCAGGGGGCATGCGCATGGCCGGTTCCGATACCCTCACCGCGCTCGACTGCCACGACATCCGCTTCCCCACCTCGGACCGGCTCGACGGCTCGGACGCCATGAACCCGGACCCCGACTACTCCGCCGCCTACGTCGTGCTCCGCACCACGAGCGGCCCGCAGGGTCACGGCCTCTGTTTCACCATAGGACGCGGCAACGAGGTCATGGCCGCCGCGATCCGGTCGCTCGCACCGCACCTCACCGGCCGCCCCGCGCCCGCCACCGCCGCCGATCTCGCCGCACTCCACCACGACCTCACCCATGACTCGCAGCTGCGCTGGCTCGGTCCGGAAAAGGGCGTGATGCAGATGGCGGCCGGCGCGGTGGTCAACGCCGCCTGGGACCTGGCCGCCCGCCGCGCCGGCCTGCCGGTGTGGGAGTTCCTGGCCACCCTGACCCCCGAGGAACTCGTCTCGCTCGTCGACTTCCGCTACCTCTCCGACGCGCTGACCCCCGGCGAAGCCCTCGCCCTGCTGCGCGCCGCCGCACCGGGCCGCGCCGAGCGCACCGCCCGCCTCAAGGCCGAGGGCTACCCCGCCTACACGACCTCGCCCGGCTGGCTCGGCTACGACGACCGCACGCTGGTGCGGCTGGCACGCGAAGCGGTGGCCGCCGGCTTCGGGCAGATCAAGCTGAAGGTGGGCGCGAACCTCGACGACGACCGGCGGCGGCTGCGGCTCGCCCGGGACGCGGTCGGCCCCGGCGTACGCATCGCCGTCGACGCCAACCAGCGCTGGGACGTGGCCGAGGCGGTCCGCTGGATGACCGCGCTGGCGCCGTACGCCCCGTACTGGATCGAGGAACCGACCAGCCCGGACGACGTCCTGGGGCACGCCGCGGTGCGCTCCGGCCAGCCCGTGAAGGTCGCCACCGGGGAGCACATCGCCAACCGGGTGGTCTTCAAGCAGCTGTTGCAGGCCGGCGCCGTGGACTTCGTGCAGATCGACGCGGCGCGGGTGGCCGGGGTCAACGAGAACCTCGCGATCCTGCTGCTGGCCGCGAAGTACGGCGTACCGGTCTGCCCGCACGCGGGCGGGGTGGGGCTGTGCGAGCTGGTGCAGCACCTGGCGATGTTCGACTACGTGGCGGTCTCCGGAACCCGCGAGGACCGGGTGATCGAGTACGTCGACCATCTGCACGACCACTTCAGCGAGCCGGTCGTCATCGAGCGCGGCCGCTACCGCGCCCCGGCCGCGCCCGGCTTCTCGGCCCGGATGAAACCCGCCTCGCTCACCGCTCACCGCTTTCCCGACGGGCCCGTGTGGCGCGCCCGCCGCACGCGGCCGGACCGGCCCGACGCACAGGAGGTCACCGCATGAGTGCCGCACCGCACACCGGCCCACCACCGGCCGACTTCACGGGCATGGCTGCCCTCGTCACCGGCGGCGCCTCCGGCATCGGAGCGGCCACCGCCGCGCTCCTACGGGACCGCGGCGCCCGGGTCGCCGTCCTGGACCGGGACCCCTCCGGGGCGCCCGCCGGGACGATCCCGGTCCGAGCCGATGTCACCGACGACGGTGCGGTACGGGCCGCCGTCGCCCGGGCGGTGGCCGAACTCGGCGCCCTGCACACCCTCGTCGGCAACGCCGGCATCGGCGCCGTCGGCACCGTCGAGGACAACGACGACGCGGAGTGGCACCGGGTCCTGGACGTGAACGTGCTGGGCCTGGTGCGCTGCGCCCGCGCCGCGCTCCCGGCGCTGCGCCGCACCGCCGACGGGGCCCCGGGCCGGGTGTCCATCACCCACACCTGTTCCATCGCCGCCACCGCGGGGCTGCCGCAGCGCGCGCTGTACGCCGCCGGCAAGGGCGCGGTCCTCTCGCTGACCCTCGCCATGGCCGCCGACCACCTCCGCGAGGGCATCCGCGTCAACTGCGTCAATCCGGGCACCGCCGACACCCCGTGGATCGACCGGCTGCTGGCCGCGGCCGACGACCCGGCCGCCGAACGCGCCGCCCTGCACGCCCGCCAGCCGATGGGCCGGATGGTCACCGCGGACGAAGTGGCCGCCGCCATCGCCTCGTTGGCGTCCCCGGCGGCCTCCGGCATCACGGGGACGGCCCTCGCCGTGGACGGGGGGATGCAGGGGCTGCGGTTGCGGCCCGGAACCTGAATCGCCTCGTCCGGTGCGTGAACTGCCTTGTCGCCTGGATCGTCGCGTCCGCTGCCTGAACCGCTTCGTTCCCTGGATCGCCTCGTTACCTGAGCCGTCGCGTCCGCTGCTTGAACCGTCTCGTACCTGAATCGCCTCGTCCGCTTCGACCCCGCAGGGCTTCCCCCGCCCCCTCCCCCGAAGGGGGAGGAGGGGGAGGGGGAGCGCCTGGGGAGACACCCCTACTGCCCGTCCGCCGGATCCTGCTGCCTTCGCGGTGCCTTGACGACCACCGTCCCTGAGGAGAGGTCGATCGGGCCCTTCGCGGGGTCGGCGTCCCCCACGTCATCGACGACCAGCGACATCTTCTGCCGCTCCTCGTCGGTGTGCTTACGCCCCGGTGCGAACAGCTCTTCCACGACATTGAACATGGTGCCTGTCCCCTCTTCGGCGTGACGTGCACCCGTCCCCCTGTCCCCGAGTGTAGGCAGCTCGCACGAAAAGGGGATCAGTCGCGTCAGCTCACCCTGAGGCGGAGGATCCGGTCATCGCCCTTGTGCGGCGTGCCCCGTCCGTCCGTGTTGCTGGTGACCAGCCACAACGTGCCGTCGCCCGCCGCCACCACCGTCCGCAGCCGCCCGTAGGTGCCCTGGAGAAAGGCCTGCGGGGCGGCCACCGGCCTGGTCCCGTTCAGCGGGATCCGCCACAGCCGTTCGCCGCGCAGCGAGGCCATCCAGATCGAGCCCTTGGCGTACGCGATGCCGCTGGGTGAGGCAACCGCGGGCTTCCACTCCTCGACCGGGTCCATGAACCCCGAGCCCGCCGCCGCGCCCTTGGCCTTGCCCTCGGCCTCGGGCCAGCCGTAGTTCCGGCCCGGCTCGATGAGGTTGAGCTCGTCCCAGGTGTCCTGTCCGAACTCCGAGGCCCACAGCCGGTCGTCGTCGTCCCAGGCCAGTCCCTGCACATTGCGGTGGCCGTAGTCGTACACCACCGAATCGGCCTCGGGGTTGCCGTGTACCGGCTCGCCGTCCGGCGTCATCCGCAGGATCTTGCCGGCCGGGGACTTCTTGTCCTGAGCCAGCCCCTTGTCGCCGGTCTCGCCGGTGCCGGCGTAGAGCATCTTGTCCGGGCCGAAGGCGATCCGGCCGCCGTTGTGGATCTCGCCCTTGGGAATGCCCTTGAAGAGCGTGTCGGGCGCGCCCAGCTGATTGCCCGGCGGACGCTTCTCGTCGTAGACCATGCGGGCGATGCGGTTGTCGGACGCGGTGGTGAAGTACGCGTACACCTGATGGTCCGCGCCGAACGACGGGGACACCGCGATCCCCAGCAGACCGCCCTCGCCGCCCGGGTCCACGCCCGGAACCGACCCCAGCTCGGTGATCTTCCCGTTCTTCGCCGAGACCCGGACGATCTTCCCGGTGTCACGGGAGCCGACCAGCAGATCCCCGCCCGGCAGCACCGCCACGCCCCACGGCGACTTCAGCCCGGTCACCAGGGTGGCGGTCACCTTCACCGAGCCCTTGGCAGGCGGCGCGGCGGACGACGGCGAGCCGCCCGGCGAGACGGCGGCGCCGCCCTTCGCCGGGGCCGAGGACGTGCCGGTGCCGTGCGGCGCCGCGCCACCGGACGAGCAGCCCGCTGCCAGGAGCAGCGAAGCGGCGGCCAACACGGCGGTGCGGGTACGGCGTTCCACGGCAGGTCCTCTCGTCGGCAGGGCGGGACAAGAACACCACATCGCGCCGCGCCACGCCCGCACCCCAGGCGCTCCGGAGCCACTCCCACGTGCCGCGATCCGACGCGGCCGGGCCGGCAACGAGCGCGTGCGTCGGGGCGGGCAGCCGGCAAACGTCCTGGGCCGGGCGGGACTTGGCGCGGCGGAGCTGCCATGGCCCGTCCGATGGACCGGGGGCGGAAGGCCTAATACCAGGACCCGCGCGCCGGCGGCAGCACGGCGATCTCCGCCAGGTCCTCGAGGGTGAGCGTCAGCGCTGCGGCCTTGGCGTTCTGCGCGGCCCAGCGCTCCTTCTTCGTGCCCGGCACCGGGACGACATGCCGGCCCTGTGCCAGCACCCACGCCAGCGCCACCTGCCCCGGCGTCGCACCGTGCCGCGCGCCGACCCGGCGCAGCCCGGCCACCACCGGCTGGTTCGCGGCCATCATCTCGGCGGTGAAGCGCGGGTGACGGGCCCTTATGTCCTCCGGCTCGAACCCCTGCCCCGGGGTGAGGGTGCCGGTCAGGTAGCCGTTGCCCAGCGGCATCGCCGCCAGGAAGCCGACACCCCGCGACTCGCACCACGGCAGCAGCGCCTCCAGCGCCTCCGGCGACCACACCGACAGCTCGGCCTGCACACTGCTGACGGGGAACACCTGCTGGATGCGCTCCAGTTGGGCCAGCGTGCCGTCGTGCATCCGGGAGCGCCGCGGCCCGCCGCCGGCCGGCCGCCGCTCCCTACGGGCCGCGCGGGCCGGCCGTACCGCCCGCGCGCCCACCGCACACAGCCCCAGCGACCGCACCTTCCCGGCCGCCACCAGCTCCGCCATCGCCCCCCAGGTCTCCTCGATGGGCACCTCGGGATCGGCCCGGTGCAGCTGGTAGAGGTCGATACGGTCGGTCTGCAGCCGCCGCAGCGAGGCGTCGCAGGCCCGCCGGACGTAGCCGGGCCGCCCGTTGGCGACGATGTGCGCTTCCCCCACCAGCAGACCGCACTTGGTCGAGACGAACGCCTCCGCCCGCCGCTCCTTGAGCACCCGCCCCACCAGCAGCTCATTGGTGAACGGGCCGTACATGTCGGCGGTGTCGAGCAGGCTGCACCCCCGGTCCAGCGCGGTGTGCACGGCCCGCAGCGAGCTGTCCAAGCTGCGCTGCGACTCGGTGTACCCCCAGCTCATCGGCATACAGCCGAGTCCGATGGCGCCCACTTCGAGGGCCGCCGCACCGATTGTCCTGCGCTCCACCTGGTTGTGCCTCCATCCCCTCGCCCCCGGTCAAGGGCCAGACCAAACTAACGTCTGAGCAGAACATCTCTTCGCATAGCCTGCGGTCATGGCAACCGCAGACCAGCGCACCGATGTGCACGACGTATGGCTCCCGATCCCGCCCGAAGGGATCGAGGGCCTCCCCGCCGGTCTCCGCTATCTCCACTGGGACGCCGGCCTCGACTTCCCGGCCGATCCGGGCCGCTGCGTTTTCTATGTGGTCCCCTATATGAAGGGCGCGGAGATGAGCCTGCGCCCGCTGTCCCGGATGAGCCGGGTGCGGGTGGTACAGACCCTCACGGCCGGTGTCGACGACATGCTGCCGGGGCTGTCCCGGATGCCGTCGGGCACCCAACTGTGCAACGCCCGCGGACTGCACGACGCCAGCACCGCCGAGCTCGCGCTCACGCTGATCCTCGCGGCGCTGCGCGGCGTTCCCGACTTCGTACGGAGCCAGGACGCGGGGGAGTGGCGGCCGGACGTCCGGCCGGCGCTTGCCGACAAATCGGTCCTCATTGTGGGCTATGGTTCGATCGGCAGTGCCATCGAAGACCGGCTCACACCTTTTGAGTGTGCGCGGGTGGCGCGCATCGCACGCACCGCGCGTGACACTGTGCGCGGCCCTGTGCATCCACTCTCCGACCTGTCCGCCCTCCTGCCCGATGCGGACGTCGTCGTGCTGGCGACTCCGCTCACCGAAGCGACGCGTGGCCTGGTCGGAAGCGATTTCCTGGCACGGATGAAGGACGGCGCACTGCTGGTGAACGTCGCACGCGGCGGGATCGTCGACACCGCGGCGCTACTCGCCGAACTCCGGTCCGGGCGGCTGCGTGCGGCGCTCGATGTCACCGATCCGGAACCCCTGCCCGCCGGGCATCCGTTGTGGCACGCTCCCGGCGTGCTCCTCACTCCACACGTCGGCGGCCCCAGCTCTGCTTTTCTGCCCCGTGCGAAGCGGCTGCTGCGTGATCAGTTGACGCTTTTCGCGGCCGGCGAGCCCCTGCGGAACGTGGTCGCCACCGCCGGCTGAAGCGGTCGCGGGTAGCGCTACGAGTCCGTAAGACTGCGGGGAGTATGCAAATTCCGTCCACAGTCACGCTCCGTAGAGACACTATGTCCCTGAGTGACGGAACTGGTGTATCGTCCGAGCGGGGACGACGCCGGGAGCGACACGGCGCGTGCGAAGGATCCGGGACTCGAGGGGGGCGACGGGCGATGTACGGCCGATGGACGATTCGCGAGAAGCACGATCCACGAGCGCCCGCGGGAATACTGCGAGGCCCCCAGGAGTGCCGCTCGCGCCGCCGCCCGGTACGGGTGAGCAGGAGAATCCGGTGAGCGCCCCCGGGGCGATGCTCTCCCGGCCGCCGGCGCCGGCAGGCAATCCGCCGAGCGCGGTGCCGCAGATCGTCCTCGCCGTGCTCTGCGGCGGCTATGCCGTCGGCGCCGCCTTCGGCTGGGGGTCGCCCGAAGTCGCGGCGTTCATGGGGGACTTCGGCCTCAGCTTCGCCGCCCTGCTGGCGGCCGTCTCCTGCGGTCTGTACGCCCGCAAGCGCCGCACCCGCTTCCGCCCGGCCTGGATGCTGTTCGCCGCCTCCTCCGGGATGGCCGGCCTCGGCAACGGCGTATGGGGCTGGTACGAGGTCATCATGGGGACCGCGGTACCCAGCCCCTGCCTGGCCGACTTCTGCTTCCTGCTGTTCGCGCCACCCGCCATCGTCGGTCTGCTGGTGCTCGCCAAGAGGCCGGTCACCAGGGCCGGTTGGGTCTGTCTGGGGCTCGACTCCTGGCTGATTGCCGGGTCGCTGGTCACCCTCTCATGGAGCCTCGCGCTCGCCCACACCGCCCATTTCCAGGGCCGCAGCGTGGCGCAGAGCGCGCTGTCGCTGGCCTATCCGCTGCTGGACATCGTGCTGGTGAGCATGGTGCTCGTGCTGCACTTCCGGCGCTCCTCGGTGCACCGCTCGGCGATCAACACCGCGGTCGCGGCCCTGGCGCTGACGGTGCTGTGCGACGCCCTGTTCAGCTCCCCGCTGCTGCGCGAGCACTACCGCTCCGGCCAGATCCTGGACGCCGGATGGTTCGCCGGCTCGATACTGCTCGCGTACGCGCCCTGGGTCGCCCGTCGCGCGGGCGACGAGCCCACCCAGGAGGAGACCAGGCCCGCCGCGCGCCGGGTCCCGCCGCACGGCAGCCGTCCCATCGCCGGCTCGCTCGCCGCACTGACCCCGTATCTCGCCGCCGCCGTCTGCACCCTGGGCATCCTCACCAACGTCCTGGACGGGCGGCGCATCGACCGCGTGGTGCTGTTCACCGGCTGCACGGTCGTCCTCGCGCTGGTCGTCCGCCAGGGCATCATGCTGCTCGACAACATCACCCTCACCCAGGAGCTGGCGCAGAAGGAGAACCACTTCCGCTCCCTGGTGCAGGGCTCCAGCGACGTCATCATGATCGCCGCCCCGACCGGCGTGCTGCGCTACGTCAGCCCGGCCGCCGCCGGTGTCTACGGGCGCGACGCCGAGGAGCTGGTCGGCTCCGAACTGGCGTCGTTGATCCACCCCGAGGACCTGGGCCGGGTGGTGCACGAGGTCCGCAGATTCCTCGCCGCCGCCCCCGAGGACGAACCGACCACCCGGATCGAGTGCCGCTTCCGCGCCGGCGAGCAGCGCTCCGGGGGCGACGGCTGGCTGAACGTCGAGTCCACGGTCAACCGCCATCACGGCGGCCTGATCTTCAACTCCCGCGATGTCACCGAACGCGTCCGGCTGCAGGCCCAGCTCCAGCACAACGCCTCGCACGACGCGCTCACCGACCTGCCCAACCGCGCCCTGTTCACCGAACGCGTCACCCAGGCCGTCACCGGCCGCCGCGCCAGCGACCACGACACCGCCGTGCTCTACATCGACCTCGACGGCTTCAAGCAGGTCAACGACACCATCGGCCACCAGGCCGGCGACGAGCTGCTGATCCAGGCCGCCCGCCGGCTCGGTGACTCGGTGCGCGCCGGGGACATAGCGGCCCGGCTGGGCGGCGACGAGTTCGCCGCGCTGATCACCGGCGACGGCACCCGCGACCCTGCCGCCCGCGAGTTCCGGATCCACGAGATCGCCGACCGGCTGCGCATCCGGCTCTCCGAGCCGTACCGCATCGACGGCCGTGAGGTGCGGGTGGCGGCCAGCATCGGTGTGGCCTTTGCCGAGCCCGGTGTCAGCCCCGCGGGCCTGCTGCGCAACGCGGACCTCGCGATGTACCGCGCCAAGCAGGCCGGCAAGGGCCGGGTGGAGCTGTACGCCCCGCAGATGCAGACCGAGGTGGCACACCGTGCCGAGCTCGCCACCAAGCTCCGTACGGCGCTGCACGACGGCGCCTTCTCGCTGCTGCACCAGCCGGTGGTGGAGCTGTCGAGCGGACGGGTCACCGCGGTCGCGGCGCACGCCCGCTGGCGCTCCGCCCAGGGGATCTTCTTCACCCCCGCGGAGTTCCTGCGGGTCGGCGACCGCGGACGCTTCACGGAGGACGACGGCGACCGTGCCGCGGAGCTGGACCGCTGGCAGTTGGAGGCGGCCGTCGAGCAGGCGTCGGCCCGCCACCGCGCCGGCTATCCGGTCCCGGTCGCGGTCCGGCTCCCGGCCCGGCGGCTGCTGGACCAGGCGCTGTCCCCCAAGGGCGTGGAGTCGCTGCTCACCCGGCACGGCCTGCCCTCGCGCGCGCTCGTCCTGGAGCTGTCCGAAAGCGATCCGCGCATTCCGCTGGACGACCTGGAGCGCCGGCTGGTCGCGCTGCGCCGGCTCGGCGTACGGATCGCCCTGGACGGCTTCGGCAGCGGAGTCGCCGCGATCAGCGCGCTGCGCCGGCTCCCCGTCGACGTCCTGCGGCTGGACCGCGGGCTGGTCGACGGCGTGGTGGAGTCCGCCCGGCTGCACAAGATCACCGCAGGGCTGCTGCGGATCGCGGGAGACCTGGGCATGCAGTCCGTCGCGGACGGCGTCGACCTGCCCGAGCAGGTGCTCGCGCTGCGCTCGATGGGCTGCACCCACGGCATGGGCACGGCCTTCTCCGGGCCGCTCGACGAACACCGGCTGCGGCGGTCCCTGACGCACGCCCACTATCCGGTGCCGGACCTCGCGGTCCAGGGCCGGGCGGTGGTGCTCACCGGCAGCGGACTGCCCGCACGACAGGGCGGCCCGTCGGGCCCGGAATCGCTCGTGCATCCGCCATTGCGCTCAAATAGTGAGACCTCCGTCCCACCCACTTGACACCCGGTGCACGGCGGGGGGAGGGTCTGTGCCATGCGCACCCGAATTCTCGTACTTGGAAAGCGCGTCGGCTGAGGCCGGGTCACTGACGAAACCCGGCTAACCGCACCGACGCGCTCCCCTCGCTTGCCACTTGGCACGGGGGGTTTTTTGTTGCACAGCAACCTCACAAATCCGTCAAAACCCTCAGCTTCGAGAAGAGACGCAGATGACCGAGCAGGCCTCCGGGGCCCACCATCCGCAGCCGCGGGCCCGTACCTCCGGCGGACCGCAGCAGCCCGCCGTCGAGCACGTCACGGGCGCGCAGTCGCTGATCCGTTCGCTCGAGGAGGTCGGGGCCGACACCGTGTTCGGCATTCCCGGCGGCGCGATCCTTCCTGCGTACGACCCGATGATGGACTCCTCGAAGGTCCGGCACGTCCTGGTGCGCCACGAGCAGGGCGCCGGCCATGCCGCCACGGGATACGCGCAGGCCACCGGCAGGGTCGGCGTCTGTATGGCGACCTCGGGCCCGGGTGCCACCAACCTCGTCACCCCGATCGCCGACGCCCACATGGACTCCGTCCCGCTGGTGGCGATCACCGGCCAGGTCGCGTCCAAGGCGATCGGTACGGACGCCTTCCAGGAGGCGGACATCTGCGGCATCACGATGCCGATCACCAAGCACAACTTCCTGGTCACCGACCCCGCCGAGATCCCCCGGACGATCGCCGAGGCGTTCCACATCGCGGCCACCGGCCGGCCCGGCCCGGTCCTGGTCGACATCGCCAAGGACGCGCTCCAGGCGCAGACCACCTTCGCCTGGCCGCCGCACACCGAGCTCCCCGGCTACCGCCCGGTGACCAAGCCGCACGCCAAGCAGATCCGCGAGGCCGCCCGGCTGATCGTCGAGTCCAAGCGCCCGGTCCTCTACGTCGGCGGCGGGGTGATGAAGGCCGGCGCCACCACCGAGCTGAAGGTGCTCGCCGAGCTGACCGGCGCCCCCGTCACCACCACCCTGATGGCGCTGGGCTCCTTCCCCGACAGCCACCCGCAGCACGTGGGCATGCCCGGCATGCACGGCTCGGTCACCGCCGTCACCGCACTGCAGAAGTCGGACCTGCTGATCACCCTCGGCGCCCGCTTCGACGACCGGGTCACCGGCAAGCTGGACTCCTTCGCGCCGTACGCCAAGGTCGTGCACGCGGACATCGACCCGGCGGAGATCGGCAAGAACCGTGCCGCGGACGTGCCGATCGTCGGTGACGCCCGCGAGGTCATCGCCGATCTGATCGTCGCCGTCCAGGCCGAGCACGACGCCGGCCACCGGGGCGACTACAGCGCCTGGTGGAAGGACCTCAACCGCTGGCGGGAGACCTACCCGCTGGGCTACGACCTGCCGGAGGACGGCAGCCTCTCCCCGCAGCAGGTCATCCAGCGGATCGGCGAGCTCGCCCCGGCCGACACCGTCTACGCCGCGGGCGTCGGCCAGCACCAGATGTGGGCCGCCCACTTCATCGACTACGAAAAGCCCTCGACCTGGCTGAACTCCGGTGGCGCCGGCACGATGGGCTACGCCGTGCCCGCCGCCATGGGCGCCAAGGCCGGGCAGCCGGACCGTACGGTCTGGGCGATCGACGGCGACGGCTGCTTCCAGATGACCAACCAGGAGCTGGTCACCTGCGCGCTGAACAACATCCCGATCAAGGTCGCGATCATCAACAACGGCGCGCTGGGCATGGTCCGCCAGTGGCAGACCCTCTTCTACAACCAGCGCTACTCCAACACCGTGCTGCACTCCGGCCCCGAGTCCAACGGGCTCGTGACGGCGGGCAAGGCCAGCGGTGGCACCCGCGTCCCGGACTTCGTGAAGCTGTCCGAGGCGATGGGCTGCGTCGCGATGCGCTGCGAGGACCCGGCCGAGCTGGACGCGGTCATCGCCAAGGCCAATGCCATCAACGACCGCCCGGTCGTGATCGACTTCATCGTCCACGAGGACGCCCAGGTGTGGCCGATGGTCGCCGCCGGGACCTCCAACGACGAGGTCATGGCCGCCCGGGGCGTGCGTCCCGACTTCGGCGACAACGAAGACGACTGATCCCAGGACGACACGGACGCACGGAAAAAGAGAGAAGACCATGTCCAAGCACACGCTCTCCGTTCTGGTGGAGAACACGCCCGGCATTCTCGCCCGGATCGCCGCCCTGTTCTCCCGGCGCGGCTTCAACATCGACTCGCTCGCGGTCGGGGTCACCGAGCACCCCGACATCTCCCGCATCACCATCGTGGTCAGCGTCGAGTCGCTGCCGCTGGAGCAGGTCACCAAGCAGCTCAACAAGCTCGTCAACGTCCTGAAGATCGTCGAGCTGGAGCCGGGCTCCGCGATCCAGCGCGAGCTGGTCCTGGTGAAGGTCCGCGCCGACAACGAGACCCGCTCGCAGATCGTCGAGATCGTCCAGCTCTTCCGCGCCAAGACCGTGGATGTCTCCCCGGAGGCCGTCACCATCGAGGCCACCGGGTCGAGTGAGAAGCTGGAGGCGATGCTCAAGATGCTGGAGCCGTTCGGCATCAAGGAACTCGTCCAGTCCGGCACGATCGCCATAGGCCGCGGCGCCCGGTCCATCACCGACCGCTCGCTGCGGGCCCTGGACCGTTCCGCCTGACCCCGCCGCGGTCACATGGACCGCATGGCGAGACCCACCGCCCTTCCCCGCCCCGCCCGACGTACTGTGTGGGCACCCGCTAGATCCAAGGAGAGACCCGAAGTGGCCGAGCTGTTCTACGACGACGATGCCGACCTGTCCATCATCCAGAACCGCAAGGTCGCGGTCATCGGCTACGGCAGCCAGGGCCACGCCCACGCGCTGTCGCTGCGTGACTCGGGCGTCGATGTGCGCGTCGGTCTGCACGAGGGTTCCAAGTCCAAGGCCAAGGCCGAGGAGCAGGGCCTGCGTGTGGTCACGCCGGCCGAGGCGGCGGCCGAGGCCGACGTCATCATGATCCTGGTGCCGGACCCGATCCAGGCCAAGGTCTACGAGGAGTCCATCAAGGACCACCTCAAGGACGGCGACGCGCTGTTCTTCGGCCACGGCCTGAACGTCCGCTTCGGCTTCATCAAGGCCCCGGCCAATGTCGACGTGTGCATGGTCGCCCCCAAGGGCCCGGGCCACCTCGTGCGCCGCCAGTACGAGGAGGGCCGCGGCGTGCCGTGCATCGCGGCCGTCGAGCAGGACGCGTCCGGCAAGGCCTTCGCGCTGGCGCTCTCGTACGCCAAGGGCATCGGCGGCACCCGCGCCGGCGTCATCAAGACCACCTTCACCGAGGAGACCGAGACCGACCTGTTCGGTGAGCAGGCCGTGCTCTGCGGTGGCGCCTCGGCGCTGGTCAAGGCCGGCTTCGAGACCCTGGTCGAGGCGGGCTACCAGCCGGAGATCGCGTACTTCGAGTGCCTCCACGAGCTGAAGCTGATCGTGGACCTCATGTACGAGGGCGGCCTGGAGAAGATGCGCTGGTCGGTCTCCGAGACCGCCGAGTGGGGCGACTACGTCACCGGCCCCCGCATCATCACCGACCAGACCAAGGCCGAGATGAAGAAGGTGCTCGCCGAGATCCAGGACGGCACCTTCGCCAACAACTGGATGGCCGAGTACAACGCCGGTCTGCCGAAGTACAACGAGTACAAGAAGGCCGACGAGGACCACCTGCTGGAGACCACCGGCAAGAAGCTCCGCAAGCTCATGAGCTGGGTGGACGACGAGGCGTAAGCCAGGGACAGGGGGCCGCGGCGCAGGCCGTGGCCCCCGTCCGTCGCGCCGAGGGGCGGCGCCTTGTCCGCCGCGTGGAACCACGCACGGGTGACCCTTCCGCAGCGGCGCAGGACGAACCCCCCACCGCCACTACACTGCATTGCACAAGCGCGTCAGGCTCACAGCGTCGTGCGTCTTCCACGCGGCTTTCCCCCTTCACCGCCTTCGGCCGTCGGGACGGCCGTCCGCGAAGGACTAGTGAGGACTGAAGACCACGTGAGCTCGAAACCTGTCGTACTCATCGCCGAAGAACTGTCGCCCGCCACCGTCGACGCCCTCGGGCCGGACTTCGAGATCCGGCACTGCAACGGCGCGGACCGCGCCGAGCTGCTCCCCGCGATCGTCGATGTCGACGCCGTCCTCGTGCGCAGTGCGACGAAGATCGACGCCGAGGCCATCGCCGCCGCCAAGAAGCTGCGGGTCGTCGCCCGCGCGGGCGTGGGCCTGGACAACGTCGACGTCTCTGCCGCCACCAAGGCCGGCGTGATGGTCGTCAACGCCCCGACCTCCAACATCGTCACCGCCGCCGAACTCGCCTGCGGTCTGCTGGTCGCCACGGCCCGCAACATCCCGCAGGCCAACACCGCCCTGAAGAACGGCGAGTGGAAGCGCAGCAAGTACACCGGCGTCGAGCTCAGCGAGAAGACCCTCGGCGTGGTCGGCCTCGGCCGGATCGGCGTCCTGGTCGCCCAGCGGATGTCGGCGTTCGGCATGAAGGTCGTCGCCTACGACCCCTACGTCCAGCCGGCCCGTGCTGCGCAGATGGGCGTCAAGCTGCTGACCCTCGACGAGCTGCTCGCGGTCTCCGACTTCATCACCGTGCACCTCCCCAAGACGCCCGAGACCGTCGGCCTCATCGGCGACGAGGCGCTGAACAAGGTCAAGCCGTCGGTCCGGATCGTCAACGCCGCGCGCGGCGGGATCGTCGACGAGGCGGCGCTGGCCACCGCGCTCAAGGAGGGCCGGGTGGCCGGCGCGGGCCTGGACGTCTACGCCGTCGAGCCCTGCACGGACTCCCCGCTGTTCGAGTTCGACCAGGTCGTCGCCACCCCGCACCTGGGGGCGTCGACCGGTGAGGCGCAGGAGAAGGCCGGTATCGCGGTCGCCAAGTCGGTGCGGCTCGCGCTCGCCGGTGAGCTGGTGCCGGACGCGGTCAACGTCCAGGGCGGAGTGATCGCAGAGGACGTCAAGCCGGGTCTGCCGCTGGCCGAGCGGCTCGGTCGGATCTTCACCGCGCTGGCCGGCGAGGTCGCGATGCGGCTGGACGTCGAGGTGTACGGCGAGATCACCCAGCACGATGTGAAGGTGCTGGAACTCTCCGCGCTCAAGGGCGTCTTCGAGGACGTCGTCGACGAGACCGTGTCGTACGTCAACGCCCCGCTGTTCGCGCAGGAGCGCGGCGTCGAGGTGCGGCTGACGACCAGCAGCGAGTCGCCCGAGCACCGCAATGTGGTGACCGTGCGCGGCACCCTCGCGGGCGGCGACGAGGTGTCGATCTCCGGCACGCTGTCCGGTCACAAGAACATCCAGAAGATCGTCGCGGTCGGTGAGCACTCCATCGACCTGTCGCTCGCCGACCACATGGCCTTCATGCGCTACAGCGACCGCCCCGGTGTCGTCGGCACCGTCGGCCGGATCCTGGGCGAGGCGGGCGTCAACATCGGCGGGATGCAGGTCTCCCGGGCCGATGTCGGTGGCGAGGCGCTGGTCGCGCTGACCGTCGACGACACCATTCCGCCGAACGTGCTCGCCGAGATCGGCGAGGAGATCGGCGCGACCTCGGTGCGTGCGGTGAACCTCGGCGACTGATCGTAGCTTTTCGCAGGTCAACGGGCCCGTATTCCGCTTCGGCGGAGTGCGGGCCCGTTGGCGTGCCGACATCGTACGGGCGCGGCGGTGGTGCGCGACCCGGCGCCCGGTGATCTCCGACGGGCCTGCCGTTCACCCGAATGGCGTATCGGAGGGTGGGGGCGTGGAGGCCGGAAGCGTCGCCGTGGGGCCGCCGTCGACCCGGGGCGGCGGTCCTCCCGAGTCGCTGCGGTGAGGTGCGCGTCGCGCAATGGGTACTGCGCGTGCCCCGGCCGGTGCGTGCGGAAGGAGAGCGGACGCCATGAATGCACCTCTGGGTGACGCCCCGCAGAGCCTGACCGGTCTGCAGGTGGTCGACGCGGACGGTACGAAGGTGGGCAAGGTCCAGCAGGTCTACCGGGACGATGCCACCAACGAGCCCGAGTGGATCACGGTGCGTACCGGGCTGTTCGGCATGAAGGAGACCTTCGTGCCGCTCGCCGGGGCCCGCCGGACCGGCGACGAACTGCATGTTCCGCACGACAAGCACACCATCAAGGCGGCGCCGCGGATCGACGTCGACGGCCATCTCGATCCCTCCGAGGAGACCGAGCTCTATCGCCACTACGGGATGCCCCGGCCGGGCGCGTCCGGCCCGGGCGGACCGGAGGACGCCGCCGGGGAGGCACCGGCCGCCGACACGGCGTCCGGCACCGCGGCCGCCCCGGGCACCGACGCGGCGGGCACGGCATCCGGTGCGGGCGCGGCCGGAACGAAGGACGCCGGGGGGCGGCCCACGGCGGGCGGTGGCTCCCCGGGGCGGCCGCCCGGTGAGCGCAACAAGCTGGTCGACGGGCCGCTGGCCGGGGCGGGCGCCGGGACGCGGTCGGGGCCGTCGGGCCCGGACGACAAGGACGCCCGGCGCGGCACGGAGCAGACGCCCGAGACGGACGAGGGCACGGACCCGGGAGAGGGGTCCGGGCCGGACCGGCTCCGGTAACCGGGTGGGGTGCCCCGGGCCGGGGGAGCGGCGGAGGCCGCGGTCGAGCATGCGGCCTCCGCCCGCACATCGCCAGGACGGCGCGGCGGCTGGTGGCGCATGTACGGACGTCTCATACGTACGTCTGGTACGAGCGTATGCGCAGCGATAGGCTCCCTTCATGGGACACCGTGAAGATCTCCTGGAGGGCGCCAAACGCTGTCTCCTGGAGAAGGGCTATGCGCGCACCACCGCCCGCGACATCGTGGCCGCCTCCGGCGCCAACCTCGCCTCCATCGGCTACCACTACGGCTCCAAGGACGCCCTGATGCGCCAGGCGGTCATCGCGTCCACCGAGGAGTGGGGCGCGGGCCTCGCCCGGATGCCGGCCGGCGACGAGGAGGCGCGGGATGCGGACCCGCTGGACCGGTTCGCCGCCGTCTGGGACCGGGTCCTGCAACGGATCGCCACGGAACCGCAGTTCATCGCCGCGCAGGTCGAGGTGCTGGGCCTGCTGCCGCGCGACGCGGGGCTGCGCGAGGCCATCGCCGAGGTGCTGCCGGAGGGCGGCGAGGAACTCGTCGCGGCGTTCGACGGGGTGCCGGACACCGAAGCCGATGCGGAGACGGTGCGCGTCGTCGGCTCCTTCTACCGGGCCCTGCTCACCGGCCTGATGGTCCAGTCGCTGCTCACCCCGGACCGGATGCCCACCGGCCAGGACCTCGCCACCGCGCTGCGCCGGGTCACCACGGGCGAGGTGCCGGGGCCGGCCTGACACCCGGCGGGGCGGCGCGCGGCGGGGACGCAGCCCCGGTGCCTCCGCGAAAACAGCCGCTTCGCGGCCGTCTGCCGGCCGGGCGCACCCGAGTGTCTGCGGGTGCGCCCGTTTCCGTGCCGGGGGCGGCTCAGGAGCTGTACGAGACGGTGCACGGGCGGGCGCCGCCCAGGTTGGTGCCGTGGTAGTCGTGCGTGTCCGAGCGGGCGTCGCAGTAACTGGTGCCGTTCCAGAAGGTGAAGCGGACCTCGGTGCTGGAGGTCCACGTGATGAAGGAGTCGTCCCAGATCGACCGGCCGGACGCGCTGGGGGCGTACACGTCGGCGGCATCCAGGGAGCCGACGTTCCACGTCTGGTCGTTATAGCCGGACTTGCTGGCCAGGAAGGTGCTGTCCCACGCTCCGGTGACGCCGCGATGGGCCTGCGTGCGGAACCAGTACGACCACTGGAAGTGTGAGCGGACGTGGCCGCAGTAGTCGTACTCCTCGGCGACCTGGCCGACGTAGGTGGTGGTGTTGGTGGTGTCGTCGTGGAGGTAGACGTTCCCGGCGGCACCCTGCTGCTTCCAGTTGGGAGAGCAGGTGGCGGGCGCGGCGGTGGCCGCCGGGGTGGCGACGGTGAGGGTGGATGCGGCGAGCGCGGTCGCGGTCAGGGCGTGGCGGATCGTGGCGAACCGGGACATGGGTGTCCCCCCGTTCGGGTGGGTGGATGCGGCGAGCCTGGCAGCCGTGGCCTCGGTGGGCAATACGCGAATCCGGACAACTGGCACGCCCCGCGTGGGCGGGGCGCCGGGAATGGTGAACCTCGTACACGAGGACGAGAACGGACCGCCCCCGGGGGTGCTGGGCGTCTGGCTACACCGGGCTCACAGCCGCGCCGCCTTGAGCGCCATGTGCAGCAGCAGCCGGTGCTCCCCGTCGCCCAGGTCGAGGCCGGTGAGCTTCTCCACCCGGCCCAGGCGGTAGTAGAGCGTCTGGCGGTGGATGCCCAGGACCTGCGCGGTCCGGCTCGCCTGGCCCGCGCAGTCGAGGAACACCTCGGCGGTGCGCGCGAGTTCGGCGTGTGCGGGGGTCAGCAGCGGGCCGATGACCGGGTCGGGCGCGGCCTTCGGCAGGGTGGTCAGCATGCGGTACGCGCCGATGGCGTCCCACCGGGTGACCGGGCCCAGCCGGGGCTCGGCGCGGACCGCGCGGGCCGCGTCCAGCGCTTCCCGCCAGGTGTCCGGTAGTGCGGTCAACTCGCTGGTGCCGGCGCCGATTCCGGCCGCGCCCGGCCCGAGCGGCGCGGGCTGCCCGGCGCCGCCGCCGCCCGCCGGGCCACCCCGCGCCGACGCCCCGGCCGGGCTCGCGCCCGCCCGCGGGGAGCGCAGCAGATGCTCGGCCACCGCATGGGCCGGGGCGAGCGCCCCCGGCGCGCGCAGCCGTACCAGCGCGGCCAGGGAGGGGACGGCGGCCGCGGGCCGCGGACGGTCAGTGGCGCCGGAGCGGCCGCCGTCTCCCGTGCCGGGTGGGGCGGCCCGCGTCCCGTCCGCTGCCGGGCCTTCCGGGCCGCCGCCCGCGGGCAGGGCGCACGCGGCCAGCAGGCCCGGCAGGCCCGGCAGCGGCGCGGTGTCGGTGTCCGAGGTGTCCCAGGGCAGTACGGCGACGACGGTGAGCGGGGCGCCCGGGGTGAAGCGCAGGCTGTCCCGGAGTGCGTCGCGCAGCGCGGCCGCCGCGGCCGGCCGCCCGGCGGCCGGCGCGTCCAGCAACTCCCGGAGCAGTTCGCCGAGTTCGGACCCGGCGCGGGCCTCGTCGGCCAGCAGTGCGCCGATCCGGGACGCGGTCTCCATCGCCTGCGCGATCCGCGGGTCGGGCGGCGCGCCCCGGCCGCCCAGTTCGAGGTCGGTCAGGTGCCCGTCGTCCAGCAGCCAGACGTAGCCGTGCACGATGCCCCGATGGCGTACGGGCAGACAGATCCGCCCCTTGAAGACGCCGGCGGCCGGGTCCGGCGGGATGCGCAGGGCCGTCTTGGCGCGGGCGATCCCGAACGCCTCGAACCAGGCCCGTACGGCCGCCGACGAGCGGCGCTGCAGGATCGAGCGGGTGCGCACCGGGTCCATGACCTCGTCGTCGCTCTCGTGGGCCCCGAACGCGATCAGTCCGAAATCCCGGTCCTCCAGCGTCGCCGGGGCGCCGAGCACCGCCGAGATCTCGTCCACGAGCTGCTGGTAGTCGCCCCGCATCCGCCGCCCGGCTCCTCTCCCTGTCGCCACCTCGCCGGCATCACCGGCACCTTTGGACAACCGTCACACCACGGTCATCCCTGGCATCGTCTCCTTCCCCGCACTCTCATACAACTGTCTGAGATCCCGACCACGAAGGCGTGACACCTGTCGGTGGCCGGGAAGTGGCGCGATCCTTAAATTTCAGGTGGCTCATTCTTGCCGACGCGTTCGCCCGCTCCGGTGTCCGCCCGGCCCTTGTCATCCTGCATCGTGGAGGTGCCCATGCTGGGTCCCGTGCTTCTCGCCGCAGCGCGCAGCGACAGCATCCGCCGCATCGTCGCGGCCGCTCCGCTCACCCGCCCTGTCGTGGACCGGTTCATCGCCGGTGAGCGCCTGGACGAGTCCATGGCGGCCGTGCGGTCGCTGGCCGCCCGCGGCCTGGAGGTCACCCTCGACCACCTGGGCGAGGACATCACCGACCCGGCCGAGGCGCTGCGCAACCGCGACGCCTACCTTCAGCTGGCCGCGGCCCTCAAGGAGCACGGACTCGGCGTCAAGGCCGAGATGTCGGTCAAGCTGTCCGCTTTCGGGCAGGCACTGCCCGGCGGCCACGAGCTGGCGCTGCAGAACGTCCGGCCGGTGGTCGAGGCCGCCGCCGAGGCCGGTACGACCGTGACCCTCGACATGGAGGACCACACCACGGTCGACTCCACCCTCGCGATCCTCGCCGACCTGCGGGAGCAGTTCCCGCAGACCGGCGCGGTGCTGCAGTCCTACCTGTTCCGCACCGAGGACGACTGCCGTGCGCTCGCCGGGGAAGGTTCCCGGGTGCGGCTGGTCAAGGGCGCGTACAAGGAGCCCGCGAGCGTCGCCTTCCAGGAGAAGCGGGAGGTCGACAAGGCGTATGTGCGCTGTCTGAAGATCCTGATGGCGGGGGAGGGCTACCCCATGATCGGGTCGCACGATCCGCGGATGGTGGCCATCGGCCAGGAGCTGGCGCACCGCAACGGGCGCAAGCCGGCCGACTACGAATTCCAGATGCTGTACGGCATCCGCGAGGCGGAGCAGCAGCGGCTGGTCGCCGACGGGCACCGTATGCGGGTGTACATCCCCTATGGCACCGACTGGTACGGATATTTCATGCGCCGGCTCGCCGAGCGCCCCGCGAACCTCGGGTTCTTCCTGAGGTCGCTGGCGACCCGCGGCTGACGCAGAGGGTCTCCGGCCGGGGGCCCGGGGGTCGCCCTCCCGGGAGACGCAGCCTGAGGTCGCTGGCGACCCGCGGCTGACCGCCCCGCGGAGGCCGGCGCGGGTGGATGCTGGAAGCCCGGGGTGTGCACCCGGACGGCGCCGCCCGCAGCCGCCCACCCGACGCGGCCGCGGCCGCACCACGACGTACGACAACCGACGAGCGAAATCGAAGGAGACACGGCCGCTATGGACGCTGTGACCCAGGTCCCCGTGCCGGTGAACGAGCCGGTCCACACCTACGCACCCGGCAGCCCGGAGCGTTCCCGTCTGGAGGCCAAGCTCAAGGAGCTGGCCGGCAACCCGATCGAGCTGCCGATGACCATCGGCGGTGAGCGCCGGATGGGCGGCGGCGAGCGTTTCGACGTCGTGCAGCCGCACAACCACTCGGCCCGCCTCGGCACGTACGCCAACGCCACGGTCGACGACGCCCAGGCCGCGGTCGACGCCGCGCTGGCCGCCGCCCCGGCCTGGCGCGCGATGTCCTTCGACGACCGCGCCGCGATCATTCTGAAGGCCGCCGATCTGCTCTCCGGCCCCTGGCGCGAGACGCTGGCCGCCGCCACCATGCTCGGCCAGTCCAAGACCGCCCAGCAGGCCGAGATCGACACCCCCTGTGAGCTCATCGACTTCTGGCGTTTCAACGTGCACTTCGCGCGCCAGATCCTCGCCGAGCAGCCCCCGGCGAACTCCCCGGGCGTCTGGAACCGCTCGGACCACCGCCCCCTCGAAGGCTTCGTCTACGCGATCACGCCGTTCAACTTCACCGCGATCGCCGGCAACCTCCCGACCGCGCCCGCCCTCATGGGCAACGTCGTCGTCTGGAAGCCGTCCCCGACGCAGACCCTCGCCGCCGTGCTGCTGATGCAGCTGCTGGAGGAGGCCGGGCTGCCCAAGGGCGTCATCAACCTGGTCACCGGCGACGGCAAGGACGTCTCGGAGGTGGCGCTGACCCACCCCGACCTGGCGGGCATCCACTTCACCGGCTCGACCAAGACCTTCCAGCACCTGTGGAAGACGGTCGGCAACAACATCGAGAACTACAAGACCTACCCGCGGCTCGTCGGTGAGACCGGCGGCAAGGACTTCATCGTCGCCCACCCCTCGGCCGACCGCTCCGTGCTGAAGACCGCCATGACCCGTGGCGCCTTCGAGTTCCAGGGCCAGAAGTGCTCCGCGGCCTCCCGGGCCTACGTCCCGGCCTCGCTGTGGAACTCCGGCCTCAAGGAGGAGTTCGCCGCCGAGGTCGACGGCCTGTCCATGGGCGACGTCTCGGACCTGTCGCACTTCATCGGCGCGGTCATCGACGAGCGCTCCTTCGCCAAGAACAAGGCGGCGATCGACCGCGCCAAGGCCGACCCGACGGTCGAGGTCGTGGCCGGTGGTACGTACGACGACAGCGAGGGCTACTTCGTCCGCCCGACGGTCCTGGTCTCCACCGACCCGGAGAACGAGATCTTCAAGGACGAGTACTTCGGCCCGATCCTGGGCGTGTACGTCTACGACGACGAGTCCGACGAGGGCTACGACGCGATGCTCACCCAGATGGAGTCCGCCTCGGCCTACGGCCTGACCGGTTGCGTCATCGCCCAGGACCGTGCCGCGGCCGCCGCGACCTGCGAGAAGCTGCGCTTCGCCGCGGGCAACTTCTACATCAACGACAAGCCGACCGGCGCCGTCGTCGGCCAGCAGCCCTTCGGCGGCGGCCGTGCGTCCGGCACCAACGACAAGGCCGGCGCCAAGCAGAACCTGATGCGCTGGACCTCCACCCGCTCCATCAAGGAGACCCTGGTCCCGCCGACGGACTACCGCTACCCGCACATGGGCTGACGCCCACGCGCACGCCGACGGCCCGGCACCCCTCTCCCCGGGGGCGCCGGGCCGTCGGTGTTGCGTCAGGCGTCTCGGGTGTCCCGCGGCGGGCCGGTGATGGACTCGCCGATGGTGAAGCCCTTGGCGGGGCCTTCGGGGATGGTGACGTCGGTGCCGTACCCGACATGGTGCGCGTTGGTGTAGACCCCGTCGTCGGGACGGGGCGAGGTGAGCACGCTCACGGTCCCGTGGTCGTCGTAGTCGTCGATGAGGACGTAGACCGGGATGCCGGCGCGGGCGTAGGCACGGCGCTTGCGTTCCCGGTCGCGTTCAAGGCCGTCGTGGCCCGGAGAGACCACCTCGACGATCGTCTGCACGGCGGTTGCCTTGATACCGATACCGTCGTCGGTGACATGCTCCTCGAGATCTTCCGGTGCGACGAAGCAATCGGGGATCCATACCTTGCGATCGTGGACGACATTCATGTCCTGGTACGCGGCGTGTACGCCCTTGTCCAGGTGCTTGTCGATGGCACGGCGGAGCCGGTTGGCGATCTGACCGTGTGCAAAACGTCCGGTGGGCGACACCTCGATGGACCCCTCGACGATCTCGGCGTGGAAGCCCTCGGGGAGTTCCATGGCTTTCCATGCCTGCCACACGACCTCGTCCAGTTCGGGTCCGGGAGTCGTGGCCTCCGGTGTCGTGGTCTCCGACGTCGTCACGGGCGCCTCCTGCGCGAGCGCGGTCATGGTGCAGCACCTCCTCTAAGTGTGGGCGGGCTCGGCCTTTTGGCACAAGCGACACCGCCAAGCTAGGAAGCCGGGGACGTCCTCGACCTGCGAATGTCCGGGGATCACTCGTTCGAGCACACCCCCGTCGTCTCAGATAGTAGGAAGCCCAAGTAATTGTGCAGACATCACGGGCGAGCTGTCCTAGCGTTGTAGGAAGCCGATCGTCCCGCTCCATCGAGCGGAGGCGGATGCGGCCCGGTGCACGGCGCAGGTGACCCCTGCGGCGCCGAGGCCCCCGCCCCTTCCGGCCGCTTCTGGATCGACGCATCCCATTTGTTCTCGGGGCTCTGGCATTGGAGACGTGAATCATGGCCGAGACTGCCGTCCGCAGGACCCGTCACTCCGTCCGGACGACCAACGACGCCGACCGCCGGAACGCGGCGGCCGCCCTCCAGCGTGCCCTCGACCGCCGGGACAACGGCGGCTCCACCGGGCACTGAGATGCTCCGCGTACGAAGCGGGTCCGTGCTGACCAGGCCGGCCTCGATGCCCTGCCGCTGCTGCTGGCGGATCCGGCTGTCCGTGGCCCGCTGGCTCTTTCTCTCCTGACCGCCCGGGGCGCCCGGATCGCGGGCGCCCCTGGAGCGGCGGACCGGCTCACCGGGAGCGGGTCACCTCGAAGTGGTCGATGCGCGCGCCGGATTCGGCGAGCGCGGTGACCTTCATCCGCGGGCGGTGGCCCGGGGAGACCTCGACGGCGAGGAAGGAGTAGCCGGTGTAGCGGACCCGGGACCACTCCACGGTTTCCTTGGTCTTCACCTTGCCCTTCGACCAGTGGTACGTGTCGACGTGGTCGAGGTCCTTGACGTGGCCCTCGTAGCTGTCCGGTACGGGGAAGTCGTACAGGGCCCGGCCCGCGCCGCCGGCGGTCACGTACACGATGCCGTCCCGCGCCGTGTCGACGCTCTCGCCGACCGGCATCTTCTTGGTGACCCGGCCGCCCTTGAGCGCGTCGGTTCGCTCGTAGACGTGGTTGTGGCCGTTGATGACGAGGTCGACCTGGTGCTTGTCGAAGAGCGGCAGCCAGGCGTCGCGCACGCCGCCCTCGGAGGCGTGCGAGTTGGTCGTCGAGAAGGCGCAGTGGTGGAAGAAGACGACGAGGAAGTCGATGCCCTCCGTGCCGCGCAGCTCGGCCAGCCTGCGGTCCAGCCAGCGGGTCTGCCGGCCGCCGGTGTATCCCTGGTTGGCGGGGATCTCGTACGAGACGTCGTTGGCGTCCAGGGCGACGACCGCGACGTTGCCGTAGGTGAACGAGTAGATGCCGGGGGCGTTCTCGGCGTCCGGGCCGTTGCCGGGCAGCGTCCAGCGGGCGTTCTGGCCGCCGTAGCCGTGGGGGGAGTACCAGGCCTCCATGTCGTGGTTGCCGGTGGTCACCATCCAGGGCACGGACTTGGCGACCGACTCGGTCTGGGCGAGGAACTGGTCCCAGACCCGGGCGTCGTAGGCGTCGTGCTCGGAGCCGTCGCCGTCGGTGTCCCCGTAGCAGATGTCGCCCGCGTGCAGGTGGAAGGACGGGTTCTGACCCAGGATCAACTGGTCGTTGGCGAGGGCGTGGTAGCTCACGCCCTGGTCGCCGAAGGCCGTGAAGACGAACCTCTCGGGGCGGGCCGGGGCGGTGCGCAAGGTGCCGACGGTTCCGACGTGCCGCGGGTCGGCCGGGTCGAAGCCGTCGTGGCCGACCCCGTAGTAGTACGTCGTCCCCGGCTGCAGCCCGTCCAGCGCGGCGTGCAGGTAGTACTGCTGCACGGCCGGCAGCTTCGCGGACAGCGAGGGGGTGTGCAGGGGGCGCACCTCGGCCTCGATCTTGCGCCCCAGGTCCCAGGGCTTCAGGCCCACCCGGACGTACGGCCGCTTGACCGCGAACGGCACCTGCCAGCTCACCCGCATCTGGCTCCTGGGGTCGGCGCCGAAGGCGAGGTGGCGGCCGAAGGGGGCGACGAGGGACCCGTCGACGGTGGGGGTGGCGGAGGAGGCGAGCAGGGTGGGGGAGGAGGCGTGGGCCGATCCGGCCAGCAGGCCGGAGCCCGCCACCGTTCCCGCGGTGGCGGCCGAGGTGCGCAGCAGTCCCCGGCGGGTCAGCTTCGTACGGAGGTAGTCGTGCTGCTCGGGCATGCTCATCCGGGCCGCCAACTGCTCCGGTATGCCGAGGCGCGGGGTGTGCGAGGGCTGCGGGGCGGCCCCCCGGGCGTTTCCAATCATGCCGCCGAATGTCGCAGCATGATCCAACTGCCGTGGGGACACGGGGTGAACGGCAGGTGGCCGCCTCCCTATGTCCGTATGGCGGACGTTACGTGTCAATCAATGGGACGGAGAGTAGGGTCCGCAGCATGTCTCGCAGCATTCGCCTCGCAGTGATCCCCGGTGACGGTATCGGCCAGGAAGTCGTGGCCCAGGGCCTGAAGGTCCTGAC
>NZ_SDIG01000033.1:0-53597 GCF_004122755.1 Streptomyces sp. TM32 | reverse complement strand
CGGGGGCGTGGGAAGCAGCGTGCCGGAACTGCCGGACGGTCAGCGGGTCTGCTGGGCGGGGACGCCGCGGGTGACGGTCTCCTCGTCGCCGGGGGCACCGGCCGCGGCCACCGCCGCACCGGTCAGTGTCGCGAGCATCTCGCGGACGTTGGTCAGCTGCGCGTTGATCGAGTCGCGGCGGTTGGTCAGCGCCGCCAGCTCGCGCTCGGATTCGCTGCGGATACGGTCCGCCTTGGCGTTGGCGTCCGCCACGATGTCCTCGGCCTGGCGCTGCGCGGTCTCCACCGTCTGGCGGGCCCGGCGCTCCGCGTCCGTGCGCAGCTTCTCGGCCTCCAGGCGGAGCTGCTCGGCGCGGTGCTCGATCTCCGCGAGCCGCTTCTCGGCCTTGGCCTGACGCGAGGCCAGGTCGCGCTCGGACTGCTCACGGCGCTTGGCGAGGTTGGTCTCGAAGTCCGCGGCGGCCTGGGCGGCCTTGGCGCGGGTCTCCTCGAAGAGGGAGTCCGCCTCCTCGCGCTTGGACTGCGCGTCCTTCTGCGCCTCGGCGCGCAGCGTGGACGCCTCGCCCTTGGCCTTCTCGACGATCCGGGCGCCCTCGTCCTCCGCCTTCGACTTGCGCTCGGCGGCGAACGCCTCCGCGTCGTTGCGGACCTGCTGGGCGGCGGACTCGGCCAGCTCACGGTGCTGCTCGGCGGCCCGGCGGGCCTCCTCGCGCAGATCCTTCGCCTCTTCCTCGGCGAGACGGAGGATCTTTTCCACGCGTGCACCCAGGCCCGCGTAGGACGGTTCGGCGTCATTGACCTGCGCCTGGGCGTTCTGCGTTTCGAGGTGCAGCTCCTCGATCCGCTTTTCCAGCGACGTGATGCGGGCCAGCGCGCTGTCGCGGTCCGCGACGAGCTTCGTAATGCGGTCATCCACCTGACCGCGGTCGTACCCACGCCGCACGAGCTCGAAGCCGAAGGGGGAGGAAGTGTCGCTCATGGGGTTCCTGTCGAAGAGACCGGTGAGGTGATAAGGAGAATCCTAGGGGTCACAACGGCGTGTCATCGAGTCATTGCCCGTTTGATCTGGAGAATGACCCCTCATTTGAGTGGCTACCCTTCAGACTGCTTGCCACTCGAACGAGTTGCCCCCGCTCCAGCGGCTGCCTTCACACCACCGCCTTTGCCCTCCCCGTTTCCGCCGGGCGTCTCGAACGATTCCAGGGCCTCCAGGACATCCTGGACGCGGGAGATTTCGGCGTTGATGTCCTCGCGCCGGCGCACCAGAACCTCCAGCTCCCGCTTGCCCTCGTCCACGATCCGGGTGGCCTCCGCCTCGGCCTCGCGGCGCATCCGCTCCGCGTCGCGCACCGCCTCGGCCTTCTTGTTCTCGGCCTCCTTGATCAGACCCTCGGCCTTCTTCACCGCCGAGATCCGGACCTTGCTCGCCTCGCTGTTGGCGTCCGCGACCATCCGGTCGGCCTTCTCCTCGGCCTCCACCTGCTGGGCGGTGGCCTGCGCGATGAGCTTGTCGACCCGCTCGCCGGCGTTCTTCATCGTCTCCGCCGACTCCCGGCGGGCCCGCTCGTGCAGCTCCTCGACCTCGGACTCGATCCGCTGGCGCAGCTCCTCGGCGCGCTCGCGGATACCGGTGGCGTCCCGGCGGGCCTCCTCCAGCAGGGTGTTCGCGTCCGTACGGGCCTTCTCGACGCGCTCGTTGCCGTCGGAGGTCGCCTCCGCGACGAGCCGCTCGGCCTCCTTGCGGGCCGCCCCGACCATCGTGTCGGCCTGCTCCTCGGCGGCGGTGGCGGCCTTGAGCGCCTCCTCCTGGGCCCGGGCGATGAGCTGGTCCGCCTGCTCGGCGGCGTCCCCGCGGCGCCGGGACGCGTCCTTGCGCGCCTCGTCCAGCAGCCGGTCCGCCTCCTCCTGGGCCTCGGCCCGGGTCCGCTCGGCCGCCGCTTCGGCGTCCTCCTTGAGCTTCGCGGACTCGTTGCGGGTGCGGTTGGCGTGCTCCTGAGCGGCGGTGACCGTGTCGGCCGCCTCCGCCCGCAGCCGGTCCGCTTCCGCGGTGGCCGTCGCGACCATCCGGTCCGCCAGCTCCCGGGCATCGGCCCGGGTACGGTCCGCGTCCCGCTCGGCGTCCGCGGTCGTCTCCGCCGCCTCGGTGCGCAGCCGCTCCGCCTCGGTCGCGGCCTCCGACATCAGCTGGTCGGCCTGCTCCGCGGCGTCCGAACGCGTCTTGTTCGCCGCCTCGCGCGCCTGGTCGCCGGTGCGCTCCGCGTCCAGCCGGGCGTTCTCCAGCGCCTGGGCGGCCTCGGTGCGCAGCCGCTCCGCCGTCTGCGTCGCCTCCGACACCAGCGCCTGCGCCTGCTGCTCGCCGTCCGTACGCAGCCGGTCGGCGGCCTCCTGGGCCTCCTGGACGATGCGGTCGGCGTCGTCCTGCGCCGAAGACGTCAGCTCGGTGGCCTCGGTGACGATCCGTTCGGCTTCCGTACGGGCCTCGGTGATCAGCCTGTCGGCCTGCTCCGCGGCGTCCGCACGCATCCGGTTCGCGTCGTCCCGTGCCTCCGCACGGGCCCGCGCCGCGTCCTGCTCGCCGGACGCCAGCGCGTCCGAGGCGTCCGTGCGCAGCTGCTGCGCCTTCGCGGTGGCGTCCGCGACCAGCTTCTCGGCCTGCGCGTTCGCCTCCGACAGCAGCCGGTCGGCCTGCTCGGCGGCCTCGGTGCGCGCCGTGTTGGCGTCCCGGCGGGCCTCGTCGAGGACCCCGGCCGCCTCGGCGCGCAGCCCCTCGGCCTCCTCGATGGCCTCGGCAACCGCCCGCTCCGCCAGGGACTTCGCGTCGTCCCGTGCCTCCTGCGCCTCCTGGCGGACGCGTACGGCGTCCTCCGAGGCACGCTCGCGCTCCTCGGAGGCCTCCTTGCGGAGCCGGTCCGCCTCGTCCTGCGCCTCGGCCTTCGTACGCTCCGCGGCGTGCTCGGCCGCCGAACGCAGCCCGGCGATCTCCTCGCCGGCCTGCTCGTGCAGCCCCGCGACCGAGTCCCGCACCTGCTGCGCGGTCTGCTCGGCCGCCGCCATCAGCTCGCCGGCCCGCCGGTCGGCGTCCTCGACCAGCCGCTCGGCCTCCTCCTGCGCCTCGCCGACCCGGGTACGGGCCGCCGCCAGCAGCTCCTCGCTCTGCTCGCGCGCCGCGGTGCGCTCCTGGTGGGCCTCCTCGCGGGCCTCGCCCAGCAGCTGCTCGGCCTCCCGGCGCCGCCGCGCGGCCTCCTCCTGGGCCGCGGCCAGCGCCTGCGCCGCCTCGGTGCCCGTGCGCTCCGCGGCCGTCGCCGCCTCCGCACGCACCCGGTCCGCGGTCTCCTGCGCCTCCGCCTTCAGCCGCTCCGCCTCGGCCGTCGCCTCGCCCCGCAGCCCTGCAGCCGCCGATTCGGCCTCGGCACGCGCCGCCGTCGCGTCCGCGGCGGCCTCCGTGCGCAGCCGCTCGGCCTCCTCCTCGGCCTGCTGCTCCAGCATCCGGCGGCGCTCCGCGGACTCCGCCTTGAGGCGGGCGGCCTCCTCCTGGGTCTCCCGGCGCAGCCCCTCCGCCTCCGCGCGGGCGTCGCGCAGCTGCTGCTCGGCGGCGGTGACCTTCTCCTCCGCCTCGGTGCGCAGCCGGTCCAGCTCGGCCTGTGCCTCGGCCCGCCGCTCCTGCGCGGCCTGCTCGGCCTCGGCCCGCAGCCGGGCGGCGGACTCCTCCGCCTCGGTGGTGACCATCTCCGCGGCCTGGGCGCCCTCGGTGAGCAGCTCCTCGGCCTCCGAGCGGGCCCGCTCCAGGGCCTCCTCGGCCTGCCGGCGCAGCGCCGTGGCCCGTTCGATGGCCTCCGTCCGCACCCGCTCGCTCTCCGCGACGGCGCCCGAACGGGTCTCCTCGGCATCGTTCTTGGCCTTGCCCAGCAGCTCCTCCGCGGACCCGGCCGCCTCCTCGATCTGCTGGACCGCTTCCCGGCGGGCCTCGCTGCGGATCCGCTCGCCCTCGGCGACCGCGTCCGCCCGCAGCTGCTCGGCCTCCCCGCGCAGCCGGCGCGCCTCCTCCTGGAGTTCGACGGTCTTGGCGCGGTACTCCTTGGTGTCGTCCTTCGCCGCGCCCTTGAGCTGCGCGACGGTGTCGTGCGCCTCTTCCCGCAGCCGGTCCGCCTCGGACTCGGCCTCCCTGCGCAGCCGTTCGGCCTCCTCCGCCGCCGCCTTGGTGGTGGCCTTGGCGTCCTCCGACGCCTTGGTCAGCACCTCCTCGGCGGTGCGCGCGGCCTTCGCCAGCTGCGCCGCGGAGTCCTCGGCGGCCTGGGACCGGGCGGTGTCCTGCGCCTCGGCGATCAGCCGTTCGGCCTCCGTGGCGGCGTCGGCCCGCAGCTGCTCGGCCTCGGCCTTGAGCGCCTCGGCCTCCTTGGTGGCCTCCCCGACCAGCCGGGCGATCTCCGCCTTGGCCGTACGGGTGCGCTGCTCGTTGTCCGACTCGACCGCCGACAGCCGCTTGGAGGCGGCCTGCTGCGCCTCCTCGACCAGCTTCTCCGCCTCGGCACGCGCCTCGCGCAGCGCCGTGTCGGCCTCCTGGATGCGGCTCTCGGCGGTGCGGGTCAGCTCCGCGGCCTGCCGGCGCGCCTCCTCCGACTCGCTGCCGACGCTGGTACGCAGCTGCTCGGCCTGGTCGGTGGCCTCCTGGGCCTGGCTGGAGGCGGCGTTCAGCAGCCGCTCGGCGTCCGTACGTGCCCGGCGCAGGATGGATTCCGCTTCGGCGCGGGCCTGCTCCGCCTCGGAGCCGAGCCGCTCACGGGCGCGTTCGGTCAGACGCTGGGCCTCGGCCCGCGCGGCCGCGAGCGCCTGCTCGGCCTCCGCCCGGGACTCCTCCATCAGCCGGCGGGCCTGCGACTCCGTACGGGCGCGCAGCTGTTCGGCCCAGGCGACGTTCTCGTTGACGTGTGATTCGACGGTCTGCCGGCGCTCGTTGAGCTCCTCGTCGAGCCGCTGGCGGCGGGCGACCGCCTCGGCGTGCAGCTCGGCCTCCAGCCGGGACTGCCGCTCGGCCTGCTCCTGGAGCAGCCGCTGGGTCTGTGCCCGTGCCTCGCGGACCTCCCGCTCGGCGTCCGAACGCAGCTGGTCGGCCTGGATCTGCGCATTGCGCAGCAGCTGTTCGGCCTGATGGCTGACGCTGTCGTAGGCAGGGCGCGTCGCGAGGTTGCGGCGCGCCTCATGGAGCTTGGCGCGCAGCACCTCGACCTGATAGCCGAGGTCGTCGGCGTGCTGGACCGCCTTGTCCCGCTCGCTCTTCAGCCGCTCCATCTCGGCCTCGAACTGCGAGAGGTGGTCGTCAGCCTCGTAGCGGTCGTTGCCCCGCACTGCGCGGTCCCATCCGTCCCCTGGTCATGGTGGCGGCCGTCTCCGGATTCTGCAGCGCTCGCCCCGTACACGTCACGTCGTACGGACTTGCGCCCCTCGGAGCTGACCCTTCCGAAGAAATGGTGTCAGATCATCGGCAGGGTATGGACCGAGCCCCACTCCCTTACCCCGGCCGAAGCTGCACTCTACCGGCCGGGGAAGGCAAAGGTCAGTGCTCTTCCGCCGCGGGGGGCGCCGCGGTGACAAGTTCGGTCAGCACGCCGTGGCAGTCCTTGGGGTGCAGGAAGGTGATCCGCGACCCCATCGAACCCGTCCTGGGCTCGTCGTACAGGACCCGGACGCCCTTGCCGCGGATGGCCTCGGAGTCGCCGTCCACGTCCGCGGTGCCGAACGCGATGTGATGGACTCCCTCGCCGTTCTTGGCAAGCCACTTGCCCACCGCGGAGTCCTCGCGGGTGGGCTCCAGAAGCTGGAGATACGAGGCACCGCCGTCCGAGGTCTCATTGATCTTGAGCATGGCTTCCCGGACTCCCTGCTCCTCGTTGACCTCGGAGTGGAACACCTCGAAGCCGTACGTGGCACGGTAGAACTCGACAGTCTTGTCGAGGTCGAAACAGGCGATCCCGATGTGGTCGATTCGCGTCAGCATGGCTCCAGTGCACCCCTCGCATGGCTGGTTACGCAACGTGCGCGCGATCACACCTGCTTCCCGGTGACCCCGGGCGTACTGCTCAGTACATTGACGGGAACCCTCGTTAACTTCCCTGCAAAGGAAGGCCGCACCGCATGTCTCCAACGAACGGCACCAACGGCAGCACCTCAGTGATCGTGGCGGGAGCGCGCACCCCCATGGGCCGGCTCCTGGGGTCCCTGCGGACCTTCTCCGGCGCGGATCTGGGCGGCGTCGCCATCAAGGCGGCACTGGACCGGGCGGGGATCGGCGGCGATCAGGTGCAGTACGTGATCATGGGCCAGGTCCTGCAGGCCGGGGCAGGGCAGATCCCGGCACGTCAGGCGGCCGTCAAGGCCGGTATCCCGATGAGCGTCCCCGCCCTGACCATCAACAAGGTCTGCCTCTCCGGCCTGGACGCCATCGCCCTGGCCGACCAGCTCATCCGCGCCGGTGAGTTCGACGTCGTCGTCGCCGGCGGCCAGGAGTCCATGAGCAACGCCCCGCACCTGCTTCCGAAGTCCCGCGAGGGCTACAAGTACGGCGCCGTCGAGATGCTCGACGCGATGGCGCACGACGGCCTCACGGACGCCTTCGAAGGCATCGCCATGGGCGAGTCGACCGAGCAGCACAACACCCGTTTGGGTATCGCCCGACCGGAGCAGGACGAGGTCGCCGCGCGCTCCCACCAGCGGGCCGCCGCCGCCCAGAAGAACGGGCTCTTCGAGGCCGAGATCACCCCCGTGGAGATCCCGCAGCGCAAGGGCGAGCCGGTCGTCTTCAGCAAGGACGAGGGCATCCGCGGCGAGACCACCGCCGAGTCGCTCGGCAAGCTGCGCCCGGCCTTCGCCAAGGACGGCACGATCACCGCGGGCAGCTCCTCGCAGATCTCCGACGGCGCCGCCGCGGTCGTCGTCATGAGCAAGGCCAAGGCCGAGGAGCTCGGCCTGGAGTGGATCGCGGAGATCGGCGCCCACGGCAACGTCGCCGGCCCCGACAACTCCCTCCAGTCCCAGCCCTCCAACGCCATCAACCACGCGCTGAAGAAGGACGGCCTCGTCGTCGGTGATCTTGACCTGATCGAGATCAACGAGGCGTTCGCGGCCGTCGCCGTGCAGTCGGTGAAGGACCTCGGAGTGTCGCCGGAAAAGGTGAATGTCAACGGCGGCGCGATTGCGCTGGGTCACCCGATCGGTATGTCCGGCGCCCGCATCGTGCTGCATCTCGCGCTGGAGCTGCGCCGCCGGGGCGGTGGCGTGGGTGCTGCCGCACTGTGCGGTGGCGGCGGCCAGGGCGACGCGCTGATCATCCGCGTTCCGGGTAAGTAACCGACGAGCTCGTACGCCCCGCGCGTACGAGTGCCCGATGCGCGTACGAGCGAGCCGAAGGAGCCGAGCGGCGATGGTGGACGTCCCCCAGCTGGTGGAACAGGCACGGCAGGGCCGGCCCAGGGCCGTGGCCCGGCTGATCTCCCTCGTGGAGGGGGCGTCGCCGGAGCTGCGCGAGGTGATGGCGGCCCTGGCGCCGCTCACCGGCAACGCGTACGTGGTCGGGCTGACCGGCTCGCCCGGCGTGGGGAAGTCCACCACCACCTCCGCGCTGGTGTCGGCCTATCGCAGGACCGGCAAGCGGGTCGGGGTGCTCGCCGTCGATCCGTCCTCGCCGTTCTCCGGGGGCGCGCTGCTCGGCGACCGGGTACGGATGAGCGAGCACGCCTCCGACCCCGGCGTCTACATCCGTTCGATGGCCACCCGCGGCCATCTCGGCGGGCTCGCCTGGGCCGCACCGCAGGCGATCCGCGTGCTGGACGCGGCGGGCTGTGACGTGGTCCTCGTCGAGACGGTCGGCGTCGGCCAGTCCGAGGTGGAGATCGCCTCGCAGGCCGATACGAGCGTGGTGCTGCTCGCGCCCGGCATGGGCGACGGCATCCAGGCGGCCAAGGCCGGAATCCTGGAGATCGGCGACGTCTACGTGGTCAACAAGGCGGACCGGGACGGCGCCGACGCCACCGCCCGCGAGCTCAACCACATGCTGGGGCTGGGTGAATCCCGCGCGCCCGGCGACTGGCGGCCGCCGATCGTCAAGACCGTCGCGGCGCGCGGCGAGGGCGTGGACGAGGTCGTCGAGGCACTGGAGAAGCACCGGGCCTGGATGGAGGAGCGGGGCGTCCTGGCCGAGCGGCGCCGCGCGCGTGCGGCCCACGAGGTCGAGACGATCGCCGTCACCGCCCTGCGGGAGCGGATCGGCGATCTGCGGGGGGACCAGCGGCTGGATGCGCTGGCCGAGCGCATCGTCTCCGGCCAGACGGATCCGTACCGGGCGGCGGACGAGTTGGTCGACGGGCTGACCAACGGGGACAACGGGGGCTGAGCGCCGGGCGCGTGGCGGCCGGAACGGCGCGACCCCCGTCCACCGTGAACGGGGACGGGGGCCTGGCCGGGGGGCCCGGGGTCAGTCGTCCGAGCCGTCGTCGTCGTTGTCGTCGGCGTCCTGCGCCGGTGCCGCGGTCAGCTTGCCCGACTGCGGGTCGACCAGGACGGTGTGCTCCTTGCCGTCCTTGGTGACCGTCTCGACCTCCCAGGCGGGCTTCGGACCGTGGTCGTCGTCCAGCTCGACGGAGGTCACCGTGCCGCGCGGGGCCGCGGAACGGGCGGCGTCCGCCGCGGTCGTCCGGGCGTTGGTGAGGGCGGCGCGCTGCCGGCCGCGGTCGTCGTCCCCGCGGTCGAGGTGCTGGTTCAGCACCCGCGCGGTGCCGGCGTCGAGGGTGACCTCGTGCTGCTTGCCGTCCTTGCCGAACACCTCCGCGTCCCAGACCAGGCCGGGGCGGTCCGCGTCCAGGTCCAGGCCGGTCACGGTGCCGGGGACGGCCTTGAGGGCGGCGGCCGCGGCGTCCGGTGCGGTCACCTTGGCGGCCTTCGCCTCGCGGCTGTCCCCCTGGCCGTCGTTGCCGTCCGCCATGCGGATGCTCGACCGGCCGTCCTGCACCTGGGCGGTGCCCGGGCCGGACGCTCCCGTGTGGGCGGTCTGCTGCGCCGAGGACTGCGCGCCGCCGGAGCCGCTGTCGCTGTTGGCCGCGACGGCGGTCACCGTGCCGCCGGCGATGAGGGCGGCCGCGGCGGCGGTGGCGATGACGAGGTGGCGCTTCATGTGGTTTCTCCTCTTGCGATCGACTGTGCCCACACCGTGACGGATCGAAGCTGAAGGGGAGCTGAAGCAGCCTGAAGGGGCCTTCAGGTTCCGGATGGCAGGGTGGGCGCATGCACCCGCCCGTATCGCGCCACGCCCATCCCGGCGCCGTCCGCCGCCCGTTCCGGCTCCTGATCGTCGAGGACGAGAAGCGGCTGGCCCTGTCGTTGGCCAAGGGTCTGATGGCCGAGGGGTACGCGGTCGACGTGGTGCACGACGGTCTGGAAGGGCTGCAACGGGCGGGCGAGGGCGGCTACGACCTGCTCGTGCTCGACATCATGCTGCCGGGGATGAACGGCTACCGGGTGTGCGGGGCGCTGCGCGCCGCCGGTCACGAGACGCCGGTCCTGATGCTGACCGCCAAGGACGGCGAGTACGACGAGGCCGAGGGCCTGGACACCGGCGCCGACGACTATCTGACCAAGCCGTTCTCGTACGTGGTGCTGGTGGCGCGGGTGAAGGCGCTGCTGCGCCGGCGCGGCCGGAGTGCCGAGCCGGTGCTGCGGGTGGGGTCGCTGGCCGTCGACCAGGGGGCGCGGCGGGTCGAGCGGGACGGCGCCGACGTGGTGCTGACGGCGAAGGAGTTCGCCGTGCTGGAGCAGTTGGCGCTGCGGGCGGGCGAGGTGGTCTCCAAGGCGGAGATTCTGGAGCATGTCTGGGACTTCGCCTACGAAGGCGATGTCAACATCATCGAGGTGTATGTGAGTGCGTTGCGGCGCAAGCTCGGCGCCGGCCACATCGTGACGGTGCGCGGCGCGGGATACCGGCTGGTGGCCGATGGGTAGGGCGCTGGGCTCCGTACGGGCCAGGGCGGCGGCGGGCGCGACCGTGGTGGTGGCCCTGGCGCTGGTCGCCGCGGGGACGGCCGTGCTGCTGGTGCTGCGCGGCCATCTGCACAGCCAGGCGGGGCTGCAGGCCGAGGTCACGGCGCGGGACGTGGCCGGCCAGATCGCGACGGGGACGCCGTACGGCAAGCTGGACCTGCCGGACGGTGAGGACCGTCCGGTGATGGTCACCGGCGACGACGGGCGGGTGCTGGCCGTCGGTGAGGACGTGCGGGCCGTGGACGGGAAGCGCGTGGGCGCGCAGGGGGCGCCGGGCTCCGGGCCGGGCCGGTCGGCGGACGACGAGGACGGCGACGACGACGGGCCGCGGCTCGGGCCCGGGGAGATCGATGACGATGTCGACCTCCGGGACGGGAGCGCCGACGTCGGGGGGAAGGTGGCCGGCTACCGGCTCGCGGCGGTCGAGGCCAAGGACAGCCGGGGTGCGCAGGCGACGGTGCGGGCGGGGTCGGCGCTGGCGCCGGAGGAGGACACCGTCGCATCGGTGCGCGACGCCATGCTGATCGGGCTGCCGCTGCTGCTCGTGGTGGTGGCGGGGGTGACCTGGCTGGTCACCCGGCGGGCGTTGCGGCCGGTGGAGGGGATCCGCGGGGAGATGGCCGCGATCACGGCGAGTACGGATCTGAGCCGGCGGGTGCCGGTGCCGTCGTCGCGGGACGAGATCGGCCGGCTGGCGCGGACCACCAACGAGACGCTGGCGGCGCTGGAGCTGTCCGTGGAGCGGCAGCGGCGGTTCGTCGCCGATGCCTCGCACGAGCTGCGCAGCCCGATCGCGAGTCTGCGCACCCAGCTCGAAGTGGCGGTGGCGCATCCGGAATTGCTGGATGTGCCGGGTGCGGTGGTGGACACCGTGCGGCTGCAGCGGCTGGCGGCGGATCTGCTGCTGCTGGCCCGGCTGGACGCGGGGGAGCGGCCGGCGGACACCCGCGTCGAGCTGGCTGCGATGGTGCGCGAGGAGACCTCGCAGCGGGTCGCGGACCGGGTTCCGGTGCGGATCGGGGAGCTGGCGAGCGGGGAAGTGGCGGGGTCGCGCGGTCAGTTGGCGCGGGTACTGGGGAATCTGCTGGACAATGCGCAGCGGCATGCCGACGGGGCCGTACGGGTGGCCGTGGTGCGCGAGGGGGAGGAGCTGGCGCTGCGGGTCGAGGACGACGGGCCCGGGGTGGCGGAGAGCGAGCGGGAGCGGATCTTCGAGCGGTTCGTGCGGCTCGACGACGCACGGGCCCGGGACGACGGCGGGGCGGGGCTGGGGCTGGCCATCGCGCGCGATGTCGCGGTGCGGCACGGCGGCTCGCTGGCCGTGCGCACGGGGTCGGTGTTCGAGCTGCGGCTGCCGGTGGCCGGCTGAGCCGGCCGGCCGGGCCTCGGCCCGCTCGGGGAGCCGGGGCCCGGCCGCTCAGGGGGCCGCGTCCGGCGGGGGGCCGAGGCCCGGCCGGTCAGACGCCGCCGCGCTCCGTGCGGAGGTGTTCGGCCACGGGGGTGAGCGAGGCGCGCAGCGCCTGGAGGTCCTGGGCCGAGAACAGGTCGATGAAGTGCTTGCGGACCGATGCGACATGGTGCGGGGCGACCCGGCGCATGGTGTCCCAGCCTTCCTCGGTGAGCACGGCGTAGAGGCCACGGCGGTCCGACTCGCAACTCTCGCGGCGCACCAGCCCGGCGTTCTCCATCCGGGTGATCTGGTGGGAGAGACGGCTCTTGGACTGCAGGGTGCTGGCGGCCAGGTCGCTCATCCGGAGCCGGCGGTCCTCGGCCTCGGAAAGGTTGACCAGGATCTCGTAGTCGTTGTTCGTCAGGCCGAACGGTTGCAGATCGCGCTCGAGTTGGTGCATCAGCAGTCTGCTGACGTCCAGATGAGTGCGCCAGGCACGCTGCTCCTGGTCGGTCAGCCAGGGGGTGTCGCTGTCGGTCGTCATGGAGGAATTCTACCCGTAAAAGTTGAATACTGAATTAAATGGGTGGGGGTGGCGACTCGACCGGCAGGGGGCCGGGTGTTGGTCAGACGTTCGAGGTCACCGTCCGCAGAGTACCGCTCACAGGCCGAAACGGCGCTGGAGGCTCCCGAGGTTGCCGGGCAACTGGGGCAGTTGTGAGCCACTTTGCGGGACGTGTCCGCCCGCGCCCGGAATGCCCGCTTCGGTGGGGACTGCCCCGGTTGCCAGTTCCGGCATCAGCTGCTCCGTCGACTGCAGCAGGACCGTGCCGGCGCCGACGAACTCGAATTGGTGCTCCTCGCCGGACGCCCCGCCGATCCCGGTGTGCGCCCGCAGCCCGCCCAGGAATCCCCGCAGGTACTGATGGTCGTAGTGGTGGCACGGGGACGGGCAGTCCGCCCAGCCGACGAGCGCCTGGGGGTCCACCCGGATCGGCGGCTCCATGAAGACCACCGGTCCGTTGGATGCGGCCACGAACTTGCCCGTACCGATGAGGGTGAGAAAGCCCGGGATGATGGACTGCTTCAGCGACAGAGATGGCTGAAATGCGAGCAGGTTGCCCGAGCGAATCGTCAGATTGCCGTCCTCCAGATCGAAGGAATTCACATCGAAGGCACGGTCCGCCAGCAGCATTTTTCCGCGGCCCTCGGCGACGACCCAGTCCGCGGCGTGCAGTGGCGAATGGAAACTGCCGGCGATCAGGCGGTCCAGGCGGCCGTGTCCGATGCCGTGGAAGTCGATCTGCCCGTAGTAGGCGATCATCTTCCCCTTCTGCAGGAACCACTGGCCGTTCAGCTCCACGCTGAAGGCGTAGGCGTGGACGTTGTCGTCGGAGGGGAGGGAGGAGACGTCGTGGATGACGGGACCGGTCACAGTTTTTCCTCCGACGCCTGGACGTAGACGGTGCCCTGGCCCGACAGCTCCAGCTGGAAGGCCTCGCCCGAGCCGCGGCCGACCATGTCGCGCCAGCCGAGCGCCGTGGACAGTTTGTTGCGGACGTCGCCGCGGTGGGCGACATAGGCCTGCGGGTCGACATGGACCGGGCGCTGGGGGGTGATCGGCAGTTCGATGACGCCGCCGTGCGCCATCACCGCGACCGAGCCGACGCCCTTGAGGGTCGTGGTGAACAGGCCCTGGCCGGTGACCTGGCCGCGCACCATGCCCATCACCCCGCCCTGGGAGCCCATGAACATCGTGCCCTGGTGCAGCGAGCCGTCGAAGGCCAGCAGCCGGTCGGCCTCGACGTAGAGCGTCTCGCCGGTCAGGTCGACGACATGGACGTGATGGCCGCCGTGGCCGAACATGACCGTTCCTGTGCCCTCCACCGTCATCAGGGGGGTCGCCTCGCCGGCGATCCGGCGGCCGATCATGGAGCCGACACCGCCCTGGCCGCCCTGGATGTTCGGGGTGAAGGAGACCTCGCCGCGGTAGGCGAGCATCGCGCCGCGCTGGCTGAAGAGCCGCTGGCCCGGACCGATCCGGGCCTCCACCATGCGGGAGTTGAGCGTCGTGAACGGCATCAGACCTCACCGCCCACGGTGTTGCGCTCGCTGGGCTGGACGTAGACCAGACCCTCGCCCTCGAAGCGGATCTGGAAGGCCTCGCCCGAGCCCTCCCCGAGGAAGGTGCGGAAATTGACCCCGGACTGGAAGTGCTGCCGCAGGTCACCGGTGTGGGCGACATACGCGCCCGGGTCGACCTGGAGGGGGGACTGCTTGGTGACCCGCAGCACCACCGCGGGCCCGTCGGAGATGATCGCCGCCTGGCCGCTGCCCTCGACGGTGGTGGTGAACAGGCCGTGGCCCTGGGAGGCGCCGCGCAGGCCGGTGAAGGTCGTGCCCGTACGCAGCGCGGCTTCCGTGCACAGGAGGTTGTCGGCCTCGACGTACAGCTTCTCGCCCTGGAGCCGGACGAGGTTGATCTCGCTGGCGCGGTCCGCGAAGTAGCAGGTGCCGTGGCCCTTCACCTCCATCACGGCCATCTGCTCACCCGTGAGCCGTCGGGTGACCATGCCGCGCAGGCCCTCGCCGCCGCCGGTCATCTTCTTGAACGACATCTGGCCGTCGTACGCGACCATCACACCGTTTTTCGCCTTGACGGCGTCGCCCGTCATGTCGACGGCGAGCACCTTGCTCCCCTGGAGCCGAAACTGAGCCACGCGTCAGACGGTAGTCGGCGCCGGCCGCCCGCGGCAGGCCCCGTGACCCTGACTTCGCCCTGATCTCCGGGCGGTGTGCGTCGGGGGCACCGGCGGCCACCGGACCCCGGCGCAGTGATCGCCGGGGCGACTGTAACAATGGGGCGAAGCTTGTGAACCCTTGCACAAGCGCCCTTGCTCCTCGCCCGCCGCCACCCGAACGAGGTTCCCGTGGACATCAAGACCGCTGCCGCCCTGCACCGACTGCGCCTGGCCTCCGTCCCGGAGGCCATCTCCTTCCCGGCGCTGCTGATCTTCGGCACCGGCTTCCGCCTGGCCTTCGACTACGACTCCCTGGTGATGCCGCTCGGCATGATCCACGGCCTGCTCTTCATCACCTACGTCGTGCTGCTGCTGGACGTGTGGAACCGCACCAAGTGGCCCGTCAAGCGCGTCGCCTTCTTCTTCGTACTGGCGATCGTCCCGTTCGGCGGCCTCTACGGGGACCGGGTCCTCAAGCGTGAGGAGGAGGCCGGCGTGATCGCGGCCCGCGCCCGCAAGGAAGGGGTGCTGAACGCATGATCGTCGCCTTCTCCGTGAGCCCGCTGGGCGTCGGCGAGGACGTCGGTGAGTACGTCGCCGACGCGGTCCGGGTCGTCCGCGAGTCGGGCCTGCCGCACCGTACGGACGCGATGTTCACCTCCATCGAGGGGGAGTGGGACGAGGTCATGGACGTCGTCAAGCGCGCGGTCGCGGCCGTCGAGGCCCGCTCCCCGCGGGTCTCGCTGGTGCTCAAGGCCGATATCCGGCCCGGTGTCACGGACGGCCTGACGTCGAAGGTGGAGACCGTGGAGCGGTACCTCGCCGACGGCGACGCCCGCTGACCCGCGCTCAGCCCCCCGCCGCCAGCGTGATCCCCAGCGGCGTGCGCTCGTAGTGCACCCGGTGTCCGTCCCGGCGCGCGGTCAGCAGCCCGGCGTCGCGCAGCACGGACAGATGGCCCGAAACGGAGGACGCCGCCAGGCCGAGGCGGTGGGCCAGGTCCGTCGTGGTCGCGGGCGTGTCGAGGGCGGCCAGTACGGCGGCGCGGTTCGCCCCCAGCAACCGGGCCAGCGCCGGGCCGGTCTCCGGCTCGGTCCACAGCCCGCCGATGCCGCGCGCCGGGTAGATGACGGTGGGCTGCCACGGCGGGTCGAACCCGCTGACCACGTCCGGCCAGACGAAGACGCTGGGCAGCAGCAGGACCCCGCGGCCGTCCAGGTCCTGCATCTGGACGAAGTCGGTACGGGTGCGGACGGTGAGGGTGTCACCCGACCAGGACAGCCGCGGATGCAGATCGGCGAACAGCCGCCGCAGCCCGCCGTCCGCCAACTGGCGTGACCGGTAGGCGATCTCGGCCTCCAGCAGCGCCCGCAGCCGGGGCCAGTCCGGGGCGAGCAGCGCCCGCCAGGCCCGTTCGGTGACATCCGCCAGCTCTTGGACCGCCCGTGCCGGGTCCGCCAGTACGGCCCGGCCGCGCGCCGAGCGCGCCGCATCCGGCCGGCCCGCCAGCGACTTGGCCATCTCGGCGCGGGCCAGGGCCGGATCGGTGGCCCGCAGCCGGGCCAGCTCCTCGTCGAAGCCCGCCATCGGGGCCTCCGGTGGGCGGCCCAAGAAGTCGGGGGTGTAGCCCGGGGGCGACGACGGCATGAAGAGCCACAGCGGTGTCAGGTCCAGGCCGGCCAGGGTCCGGCGCATCCGGCGCAGCCACGGGGCGTGATAGCCGTGCCGGTCGGTGCGGCGCAGGGTGCGTACCGCCTCATGGGTCTCGCACAGCGGGGAGACGGCGAAGCGGACGCGGAGGAAGTCGTCGGCGCCGAAGTGCAGGTTCACCGGCATGACCGGGCTCGCTCCCCTCCCGGACCCAGGATTCGGCCGGAGCCGAAAGAGTACGGGGCGCGGGCGGGCTCCGGCAGGCTGCGGCCATGTCTTCGCCCTCCGGGCCCGCGCCGTCGGGCCACACCCCCGCCTGCCCTGACGGCGCCCGAACCGCGGACCGGGCTCCGCGCGCCGACGGGGCCCGCTCGGCCGGGTACCGCGCCGTCTTCGCCGTCCACGAATTCCGCTACGTCTTCGCCGCGCATCTGCTGTCCTCGCTCGGCGTGGTCGTCTGCGAGCTCGCGCTGTCCGTGCTGGTCTTCAGGATCACCGCGTCGCCGCTGCTCAGCGCACTGACCTTTGCGCTGGGGCTGCTGCCGTACGCGGTCGGCGGGACGCTGCTGTCGGCGGTGGCCGACCGCTGTCCGGCCCGGCGGGTGCTGGTCGTCTGCGATCTGTTGTGTGCCCTGGCGGTGGCCGGGATGGTGCTGCCGGGCACACCGGTCGCGGCCTTGCTGGCGCTGCGCTGTGTGCTCGCCGCCATCGCGCCGGTCTTCGCCGGCACCCGGGCCGCGACGCTGGCCGAGACCCTCGGCGACGGGGAGCTGTTCGTGTTGGGGCGCTCGGTGATCCGCCTGGTGAACCAGGGCGCACAGCTCGCCGGGTTCGCGGCGGGCGGGCTGCTGCTCGCCGCGGTGTCCCCGCGGGTGGTGCTCGCGCTCACGGCGGGCACGTTCCTCGCCTCGGCCCTGCTGCTGCGGCTGGGGACCCGGGCGCGGCCGGCCCGCGGGGGCGAAGGGCGCGGTGCGCTGGTGGGGGCCTCGCTGGGCGGTGTCCGGCGGCTGCTGGCCGACCGCCGGGTCCGGGCGCTGCTGTTGCTGACGTGGCTGCCGCCGGCGTTCGTGGTCGTCCCCGAGGCACTGCTGGTCCCCTACTCCGGCCTGCTGGGGGTGGGACCGGCCGGGACGGGGCTGCTGCTGTGCAGCATGCCGGTCGGTGCGGTGGTCGCGGAGAGCCTGGTGGGCGCGTTCCTCGGGCCGCGGGCCCGGGCCCGGCTGACCTTCCCCATGGGCGTCTTCGCCGTCCTGCCCTCGCTCGGGTTCGCCGCGCGGCCCTCGCTCGGCTGGGCGGTGCTGCTGCTGGTGCTGACCGGCACCGGGATCTCGTACAACTTCGGCGTCGACCGCTGGTTCGTCGCCGCGGTCCCCGAGGAGCTGCTGGGTCGGGCGATGACGGTGATGCAGGCGGGGCGGATGACCGTGATGGGGCTCGCGATGGGGCTGGCCGGGGTGGCCGCGCAGGGGGCGCCCCTGCGGGTCGTGATGCCGGCCGCGGGGGTGCTGGGGGCGGTCTGCGTACTGGCGGTGATCTCCGAGGTACGGCGTACGGCGCCGGGGCCGGACCGGGCGTCCGCCGGGCCGGTGCGCCGGGGTGGCCGGGGCCGGCGACCGGGACCGAAAATGAGACGCGCCTGACCACGATGTGGCCGCCCGGTAGGGTCGGATGCGTGCCGAAGCCGCTCAGCCTTGCCTTCGATCCCATCGCGCGCGCCGACGAACTGTGGCGGCAGCGATGGGGTGCCGTGCCGTCGATGGCCGCCATCACCTCGATCATGCGCGCCCATCAGATCCTGCTGTCCGAGGTGGACGCGGTGGTCAAGCCGTACGGCCTGACCTTCGCCCGGTACGAGGCGCTGGTGCTGCTGACCTTCTCCAAGGCCGGTGAGCTGCCGATGTCCAAGATCGGTGAGCGGCTCATGGTGCACCCGACCTCGGTGACCAACACCGTCGACCGCCTGGTGAAGTCCGGTCTCGTCGCCAAGCGGCCCAACCCGAACGACGGACGGGGCACGCTCGCCACCATCACCGAAAAGGGCCGTGAGGTGTGTGACGCGGCGACCCGCGAGCTGATGGCGATGGACTTCGGGCTCGGGACGTACGACGCCGAGGAGTGCGCGGAGATCTTCGCGCTGCTGCGGCCGCTGCGGGTGGCGGCGGCCGACTTCAAGGACGAGTGACCCGCCTCCCAGTTCCCCGGGGGGCGGCGAAGATCGCCCCGGAACGGGTCGTTACGCTCGGGGCATGAAGCGAAGCGTCCTGACCCGCTACCGGGTGATGGCCTACCTCACCGCCGTGATGCTGCTGGTGCTCTGCACCTGCATGGTGTTCAAGTACGGCTTCGGGATGGGGAAGGACCTCACCCTGGTCGTCTCCCAGATCCACGGCGTGCTCTACATCGTGTACCTGATCTTCGCCTTCGACCTGGGCTCCAAGGCAAAGTGGCCGTTCGGCAAGCTGCTGTGGGTGCTGGTCGCCGGGACGATCCCCACCGCCGCGTTCTTCGTCGAGCGCCAGGTGGTCCGCGAGGTCGAGCCGCTGCTCGCCGACCGGACGCCGGAGCCGGTGAAGGCCTGACGGGGCCCGCCCCCGTTCGACGGCGGCCCGCCCCTTCTGCCGGTGGGCCCGCCCCTTGTCACGCGCCTGTCCCCGAGGACGGGCGCGTGGTGTCGTGTGCGTCCAGTTACGGAAAGTGACAAAAGTGACCCATGTGGCGACTCATGGGCCCGCTCCCGTCGACAATTACTAGGACGTCCTAGTAAATTCGAAGGTATGGACGCTGACGCGATCGATGAGGGCCGCCGCCGCTGGCAGGCTCGGTACGACTCCGCCCGTAAGCGGGACGCGGACTTCACCACGCTCTCGGGCGATCCCGTCGAGCCGGCGTACGGGCCCCGGCCGGGGGACGCGGTCGAGGGGTTCGAGCGGATCGGGTGGCCGGGCGAGTACCCCTTCACGCGGGGGCTCTACGCGACCGGCTACCGCGGGCGGACCTGGACGATCCGCCAGTTCGCCGGCTTCGGCAACGCCGAGCAGACCAACGAGCGCTACCAGATGATCCTGAAGGCCGGTGGCGGCGGCCTCTCCGTGGCCTTCGACATGCCGACCCTGATGGGGCGGGACTCCGACGACCCGCGTTCGCTCGGCGAGGTCGGCCACTGCGGCGTCGCCATCGACTCCGCCGCCGACATGGAGGTCCTCTTCAAGGACATCCCGCTCGGTGACGTCACGACCTCGATGACGATCTCCGGCCCGGCCGTCCCGGTCTTCTGCATGTACCTCGTCGCCGCCGAGCGCCAGGGCGTCGACCCGGCCGTCCTCAACGGCACGCTCCAGACGGACATCTTCAAGGAGTACATCGCGCAGAAGGAGTGGCTCTTCGAGCCCGAGCCGCATCTGCGGCTGATCGGCGACCTGATGGAGCACTGTGCGCACGGCATTCCCGCGTACAAGCCGCTCTCGGTCTCCGGCTACCACATCCGCGAGGCGGGCGCGACGGCCGCGCAGGAGCTGGCGTACACGCTGGCCGACGGCTTCGGCTATGTGGAGCTGGGCCTCTCCCGCGGCCTGGACGTCAACACCTTCGCCCCCGGCCTGTCCTTCTTCTTCGACGCGCATCTCGACTTCTTCGAGGAGATCGCCAAGTTCCGGGCGGCGCGCAGGATCTGGGCCCGGTGGATGCGCGACGTGTACGGCGCGACGAGCGAGAAGGCGCAGTGGCTGCGCTTCCACACCCAGACCGCCGGCGTCTCGCTGACCGCCCAGCAGCCGTACAACAACGTCGTACGCACCGCCGTCGAGGCCCTGGCTGCCGTGCTCGGCGGCACCAACTCGCTGCACACCAACGCCCTGGACGAGACCCTGGCGTTGCCGAGCGAGCAGGCCGCGGAGATCGCGCTGCGCACCCAGCAGGTGCTGATGGAGGAGACCGGCGTCGCCAATGTCGCCGACCCGCTGGGCGGTTCGTGGTTCATCGAGTCGCTGACCGACCGGATCGAGGCGGACGCCGAGAAGATCTTCGAGCAGATCAAGGAGCGCGGCCGGCGGGCGGTCCCGGCCGGCGAGCACCCGATCGGCCCGATGACCTCCGGCATCCTGCGCGGCATCGAGGACGGCTGGTTCACCGGCGAGATCGCCGAGTCCGCCTTCCGGTACCAGCAGGCGCTGGAGAAGGGCGACAAGAAGGTCGTCGGCGTCAACTGCCACGAGGGTTCGGTCACCGGCGATCTGGAGATCCTCCGGGTCAGCCATGAGGTCGAGCGCGAGCAGGTACGGTTGCTGGCGTCCCGCAAGGCGGCGCGCGACGACGCCACGGTGCAGGCCGCGCTGAAGACGATGCTGGACGCCGCCCGCGACGGCGGCAACATGATCGAGCCGATGCTGGACGCCGTTCGGGCCGAGGCGACGCTCGGCGAGATCTGCGGGGTGCTGCGGGACGAGTGGGGGGTCTATACGGAGCCGGCCGGGTTCTGACCTTGCTCATGCGGGCGGGGCCGTCGCGCTGACGGCCCCGCCCGCTCGTCTCAGTTGCCGGCGGTGAGGGCGAAGCCGAGGGCCGGGCTGACGACGAACGCGCCGAAGAGGGCCGCCGCGGCGGCGCCGAGAACGATCTTGCGGGTTCGGGTGCCGGCGGTCGCCCGCCATGCCGCCCACTGCTGGGCGATCGTACGAGTGGTGTCATCAAAGCGTGTGAGCCAGGAGAAGAGCAGCACGGGGATGATGAAGAGGAGACCGCCGAAGCCGGTGGCGAAGTTGCCTATGGCTGCTTCGCGACCAGCGACGGTGTAGGTCGCGGCGGACAGGGCACGGAGCACGGTGCTGTCGCCGTGCCCCTGGACCGCGAGTGTGAAGCCCGGGTCGTACCCGGTGTCGAGGTTGTCCAAGGACGCCTTGTTGTCCACGGTCTTCCCGTCGTCCGAGCGGAACGTGCCCTCGCAGTCGTAATAGTGCGAGGCCGTGGAGCGGTGACTTGTGCTTTCCCGGACGCATTCCTTGACCGTGAAGATTCCGTGCGTGCCCGTGAGGCCCGCCGAGGTCAGCCCTTTGACGAAGAAGACGGTGAAGAACACCAGAGCGACAGTGAGGAAGAAAAGGTGCCCGCATAGCGTCTTCAAAGGTGTCTTCCCAGACATCTGCGGAGAGTTGGACATTGAGGGAATTCCCTTTCATGGTCATCGGCCGGGACTCCGGCAGGCACAGACATCGGCTACCGTACGGCACACGCTTCGGCGGATTCCTGATGCAGCCGAGAATAAGGGGGACCCATGGCAGGCTCCGGATACGACGTGGATCCGGCCGTCCTTAGGTCGCAGGGCGGAGTCTTCAAGGGCATTGGCTCTGATTTCAGCGGTGCCGCAAAGAAGTTGGCGGCCACGCTCAAAGAGGCTGAAGACTGGGGCGACGACGATTTGATCAAGTATTTCATGGACGTCTATGCGCCGGTGAGTGCAGGTCTCGTGAAGTCGATGCCCACCCTTGGTGAAGGTCTCACCACGATCGGGGAGAAACTCGAGGCGACGGGTGGACATTACGCCACTACCGAGCAGGACCAGCACGATCACCTTGCCAAGTACGCGGCGAACCGTCCCAAGTTCGCGAATTGACGCCGGATCAACTTGGTACACCCCCACAACACCCCATAGAACAACGAAAATACGCTTCCCGGGGGAGTGAGTCATAGTGGCCACCATCATGCTTCCTGTCGAGGTCGACTGGGTCCTCGATCTACTGGGCTTCCAATGGCCCAATATCGACGAGGACAAGATGCGCGACGCGGCCGAGGCCTGGAGTAGCTTCGCTGCCTCTGTGCGTGCGGCCCAGCAACAGGGAGAGAGTGCTACCCAAGTGGTGCGCGGCGCCAACTCCGGCGAGGCGATCGAGGCATTCGAGAACAAATGGAAGAAGTTCTCCGGAGGCGGTTTCCTCGATGAGTCCGCCGAGGCCGCCGAGGCGCTTGCCATCGTGCTGCAGATCGTGGCCACGATCATCATGGTGATGAAGCTCGCGGTGATTGCCCAACTCATCGCGCTGGCCTTCGAGTTCGCGGCGGCCCAGGCTGCCGCGCCGGTCACGCTGGGGGCCTCCGAGGCCGGGGCGGCCGCCGCCACGGCGACCACCCGGGTCATGGTTCGCCAGATCATCAGCAAGGCGAAGGACCAGATCATCCAGGCCATCAAGGACGCCATCGCCCAGAAGGTGAAGCGGTCGGGCCGGGAGATCGCGATCGATCTGGCCAAGGAACTCGGTATCGACGCCGGCAAGAAGCTCGCCGGGAACCTCGCCACTCAGGGGATCAAGGGCCACTTCGGGGCGCAGAAGGGGTTCTCCTTCGGGGCTGCGGGTGAGGCCGTGGCCAAGCCCTTTGTCGACAAGGGGACAGAGGTCGTCGACGGCGCCAAGGGTGTGGGCGAGGTCGGCCAGGGTCTCGGAAAGATGGCGACGGGCGATGTCGGCGGGGGCCTCACGCAGGCCTACGAGGGGGAGCAGAAGGTCGCCAAGGTGGGCAAGACCGTTTACGGCGCCACCTACAAGGACCCTGAGCCGACCACCGCGGGTGACGGCACGTCGTCGGAAGGCGGCGACGGCAGCAGCTCCTCCGAGGGCGGTTCCGGTTCCTCGTCGTCCTCGTCCTCCTCCGAAGGCGGCTCCAGCGGTTCGTCCGAAGGCGGCTCCAGCGGGTCCTCCGATGGCGGCTCCGGCGGCTCGTCGCCCTCCAGCAGCGGCTCCGACGGCTCGAACCCGTCGTCCGCCGCGTCCGGGGGCGGAGCTGCCAGGCCCCGCGCCGAGAGCAACACCAACACCGACAACGACGGCGGTCAGGACGAGGCCGCACGCGTCCGCAACGCATTCGGCTGACGCAGACCCGCACCGTCCGACAGGAGCCCTGACCCATGACCAGCAACAACGCCTTCACCCACCCCGGCGACCGCGAATACCCCATCGAGGAGAGGGACCTCGCCGAGGAGCAGAACGAGCACCTCACCTCCGCTCTGCGCGCCGTGCGCGACAACCCCAATGCTCCCTCCGAACTCCAGGACATCGCCCGCAAGATGCTCGGTGGCCGGGTCGAGCTGAAGGACGTGCTGGACGACCCGTCCGGCTACCGGGCGCTCACCGACGGCATCTCCGGGATGAGGGAGAGCTGGCGGTCGATGTCGCCGCAGGACCGGCAGGCGGTCCGTGCGAAGGTCGAGGAGAAGGCAGCGGAAGCGGAGGCCGAGGGGGTCGGCGCCACGTACCGGCCTCGTGAAGCGTGACGGCGTCCCGTTACGCCGCTCCGGCCGGCATCCGCAGCCGGAACAGCGCGCCGCCGCCCGGCGCCTGTTCGGCGCTGAGCTCGGCGCCGTGCGCGCGGGCGATCTGCCGGGCCATGGCCAGGCCCAGCCCCGAACCGGGCAGGGCGCGGGCGGCCTTCGCGCGGTAGAAGCGGTCGAAGACATGGGGGAGGTCCTCGGGCGCGATGCCGGGGCCGTGGTCGCGGACGGTCAGCTGCAACTCCCCTTCGCGGAGGGTGAGTTCGGCGTCGACCGGGCCGCCCGGCGGGGAGAACTTGGCGGCGTTGTCGAGGAGGTTGGACAGCAGCCGGGAGAGGCGGGCCGGCACCCCGGGGACCGTGCGGTCCGCCGCGGACGGGTCGATGCCGGTGGTGAAGGCGATCTCGGGCCAGTGCTCGCCGGCGGTGGCCACCGCATGCTCCAGAAGGGCGGCCGGGCGGACCTGTTCGACCAGCGGCCGGGGCTCCTCGTCGCGGGCGAGTTCGATCAGGTCGTTGACCAGCGTGGTGACCTCGCGCAGCTGGCGGCCCAGCGCGGCCGAGGCCCGGTCGCGCTGAGCATCCGTCAGGCGGTCTGCGCGGGTGAGGAGTTCGGCGTTGGTGCGGAGCGCCGTCAGCGGGGTGCGCAGCTCGTGGGAGGCGTCGGCGACCAGCCGGCGCTGTGCGGTGACCGACTGCTCCAGCGCGTCGAGCATGGTGTTGAAGCTGGTGGCCAGCCGGGTGATCTCGTCCTCCCGGGCGAGCGGCCCCGCGGGCACGTCGATGCGGTGCCCGGCGTCGCGGGTCGTGGCGATGCGCTCCGCGGTGGCGGTGAGCCGGGCGACCGGGGCCAGCCCGGTACGCGAGACCCAGTAGCCGAGGGCGGCGGCCAGCAGCACCCCGCCGGCGCCGACCGCGGACAGCGCCCAGGCGGCCTGCTCCACGCTCCGGTCGACGGAGTCGGAGCGCTGGGCGACCTGCACGGCCTCGTCCCTGTTCCCCAGGCGCGTGGTGAACATCCGGACCGGCTGCCCGGCCACCGACGTCTTCTGGTAGAACGCCGGATGCCGGCCGGCGGCGACCTTCCGGGTGTCGTCCGAGACGGGCAGCACATACGGCTGGCGCGGGTCCTTGGCGGGGTCGGGCGGCACGATCTGGATGCAGGTGGAGGCCGGGTACTGGCAGAGGGTGTCGCTCGGCGTCGGGCCCCAGTTCTGGCGCTGACGGATGGCCTCGGTGGCCGCCTGGGCCAGGTTCCGTTCGAGCTGGCGGGTCATCTGGTAGTCGATGACGACGAACGCCGCCGCACAGACGCCGACCGCCACCAGTGCCACCGCGGCGGAGGCCGCCAGCGCCAGCCGGGTGCGCAGCGGGCGCCTGCGCCGCCAGCGGGCCCCCAGGCCGCGGGTGCCGCTCATGCGCCCTCCGCGTGCCCGAGGCGGTAGCCGATGCCGTGCACGGTGTGGACGAGCCGGGGCTCGCCGCCGGCCTCCAGCTTGCGGCGCAGGTAACCGATGTAGACGGCCAGGGAGTTGGAGTCCGGGCCGAAGTCGCGGCCCCAGACGCGCTCCAGGATCACCTCCCGGGGCAGCACCTGCCCCGGGTTCTGCAACAGCAGTTCCAGCAGGGCCCATTCGGTGCGGCTGAACTCCAGGGGGCGGTCGCCCCGGTGGCCGCTGCGGGTCAGCGGGTCGACCACCAGGTCGCCGAAGGTGAGGCGGGAGTCCTCGACGGCCGTGGTCGAGGCGCGGCGCAGCAGCGCGCGGACCCGGGCGACCAGCTCGTCCAGGGCGAACGGTTTGACGAGGTAGTCGTCGGCGCCGGCGTCGAGGCCGTCGACCCGTTCGCTGACCGAGTCCAGCGCGGTCAGCACGAGGATGGGCGTGCGGTCGTCCAGGGCGCGCAGCCGGCGGCAGACGGCCAGTCCGTCCAGGACGGGCATCATCACGTCCAGGACGAGGGCGTCCGGCTGCCAGGAGGCGACCTCCGAGAGGGCGGCCAGGCCGTCGGCGGCGCCGCGTACCTCATAGCCCTCCACGGCGAGGCCGTCCTCCACAGCGGCGCGCACCTCCGGTTCGTCATCGACGACGAGGATCCTGGCGGCGGGGGTGTTTCCGGGCGTGGGCGGCATGGACATAGGCTGCCAAACACCTCTCTTAGAAGCTTCTTAGGGCGTATCGCGAGCGTGGCGGCCATGCGCACACCACTCTCTGTCGTGATCGGTGCGGGCGGCACCGGCGGCCACATCTATCCCGGTCTCGCCCTCGCGGACGCCCTCCGCCGGGCCGTTCCCGACGCGGTGATCTCCTTCGTCGGGACCGAACGCGGCCTGGAGAAGCGGTTGATTCCCCAGGCCGGATACCGGCTGCACACCGTCGACATGATCCCCTTCGATCCCTCGCTCGGCGCCCGACGCTATCTGCTGCCGGCCGCGCTGCTCCGCTCGGGCGCCCAGTGTCGGGCGATCCTCAAGGAACAAAAGGCCCAGGTCGCGGTGGGTATGGGCGGCTACCCTAGCGCCCCGGTGATCGTCGGGGCGCGGATGGCCGGGCTGCCGAGCCTGATCCACGAGTCCAACGCGGTGCCCGGCCGGGCCAACAAGTTCGCCGCCCGGCTCACCCCGCACCTCGCCCTCGCCTTCGACCGCAGCCGGGAGCATCTGGCGGGCGGCGACCGGGCCGAGACGGTGGGGATGCCGCTGGTGGGGCCGCTGGCCGAGCTGGACCGTACGGCCCTGCGCCCCGCGGCCCGCCGGGCGCTCGGCATCCCGGACGGGGCCCGGCTGCTGCTGGTCAACGGCGGCAGCCTGGGGGCGGCCCGGCTGACGGAGGCGGCCATCGGGCTGGCCGGCCGCTACCGGGGGCGCCGGGACCTGCGGCTGCTGATCAAGACCGGGCCCGCGGCCCTGGAGGAGACCTCCGCCCGGCTGGCGGAGAACGGCGGCTCGGCGGTCGCCGAGGCCGTGCCGTACCTGGACCGGATGGATCTGGCGTACGCGGCGGCCGATCTCGTGGTGTGCCGGGCCGGCTCGGCGACCGTCGCCGAGCTGGCCACGATCGGGATGCCGGCCGTCCTCGTGCCGTATCCGCACGCACCGGGCGATCACCAGACGCACAACGCGCGGGTGCTCTCCGACGCCGGGGCGGCGCTGCTGCTGCCCGACGCGGAGGCCTCCGACGGGCGGCTGGACGCACTGGTCACCCCGCTGCTCGACAACCCCGCCCGGCTCGCCGCGATGGGCCGGGCCGCCGACCCCGGCACCCACGCCCGGGCCGCCGACCTGCTCGCCGCCAAGGCGCTGGCACTGGCCGGTCACCCCCACGACTCGACCGCCTCCCTGCACTCGACCACCCCTCTGAAGGAGTCCGCATGAGCAACCACACCGCACAGCAGTGGGCCGGCCGCAAGGTCCTGGTCACCGGGGCCGAGGGATTCATCGGCTCGACCCTCGTCGACATGCTGGTGGACGCCGGCGCCGACGTACGCGCCTTCGTCCACTACAAGCCGTACGCCGAAAAGGGAAATCTGGCGCGCTATCTGGTGCCGGGCTCCCCGGTCGAGATGATCGCGGGGGACGTCCGGGACGCGGGCCGGGTGATGGACGCCGTCGCGGGCTGCGACACCGTCTTCCATCTCGCCGCGCTCATCGGGATCCCGTACAGCTACGACTCGCCGGGCGCGTACGTGCAGACGAACGTGGTGGGCACGGAGAACGTCGCGGAGGCCTGCCGGCGGTACGAGGTGCGCCGGATGGTCCACACGTCGACGAGCGAGGTCTACGGGACCGCGCTGACCGCGCCGATCGGTGAGGACCACCCGCTGCAGCCGCAGTCGCCGTACTCCGCCTCGAAGATCGGCGCGGACATGATGGCGCTGTCGCACCGGCACGCGTTCGGGCTGCCGGTCACCGTGGTGCGGCCGTTCAACACCTACGGCCCCCGCCAGTCCGCACGGGCCGTGATCCCCACGATCCTGGCCCAACTCCACGCCGGTGCCCGGCAGATCAAGCTCGGCTCGCTCACCCCGACCCGCGACTTCACCTACGTCACCGACACCGCCGCCGGGTTCCTGGCGCTGGCCGACTGCGACCGGGCGCTGGGCGAGGTCGTCAACCTCGGCACCGGGCGGGAGATCTCCATCGGGGCGCTCGCCGAGGCGCTGATAGCGGCCTCGGGCCGGCAGGCCGAGGTGGTGGTGGACGCCGAGCGGCTGCGGCCCGCCGGCAGTGAGGTCGAGCGGCTGCTGTCCGACAACTCCCGGGCGCGCGAATGGGCTTCGTGGCGGCCGGAGGTGTCCCTGGAGCAGGGCCTGAAGTGGACCTCGGAGTGGGTGGCCGAGAACGTGCACCTCTTCGCGGCCGACCGCTACCAGGTCTGAACCACCGGCCCCGGGGCGGCCCGGTGTTCCCGGGGGGGGACACCGGGCCGCCCGGTGGGTCAGCTCCGGCCGTCGGGACCGGCCAGTCCGGTCAGCCCGGTCAGGAAGAGGGCGGTGAAGTCGCGGCCCCACTCGGCGTCCACGGGTTCGCCGCTGACCAGGGTGCGGTGCACGATCGCCCCGGCGATCACATCGAAGATCAGGTCCATGGCGCGGACGGCCGCCCGCGCGCCGTCCTCGCCGTCGGTGTCCGGCGGCAGTTCGCCGCGGGTCTGGGCGCGGGAACGGCCGAGCGAGACCAGCCGCTTCTGGCGGTCGACGATCGCCGAGCGGATCCGTTCGCGCAGCGCCTCGTCGGTGGTGGACTCGGCGACCACGGCCATCAGCGCCGTCTTGGTCTCCGGCCGCGCGAGCAGCGCGCCGAACTGCAGCACCACACCCTCGATATCGGAGCGCAGCGAGCCCCGGTCGGGGAGTTCGAGCTCGTCGAAGAGGACCGCCACGGCGTCCACGACGAGCTCGTTCTTGTTGGCCCAGCGGCGGTAGAGCGTCGTCTTGGCGACCCCGGCGCGTGCCGCCACCTCGCTCATGGTGAGCCGCCCCCAGCCCAGATCGACCAGCGCGGCGCGGGTCGCGCTGAGGATCGCGTGATCGGTCGCGGCGCTGCGCGGGCGGCCCGTGCGGCCTTTGCGGGGGCTGGCGGAGTGGTGCATGCGGGCGACCATACCGGTCAGTACGGGGCCGGGCGCCGACCGCCGTGAGGGAGATCACTTCACGCAGGGCTGAAACCGGTTGTGGCGCGGGGTCGACGGCGAGTTACGCTACGGGTCGTAGCGAAAGAGTGATAGCCACTGGCCGTGGGTGGGGACCCATGGCCGCAACCGGTCCTCCTCGGGGCCGAATCGGGCAGCGGTCCAGGACGTGCGCCGGCATTCCGGCGGGGCGTACGGAGCGGATGCGGTGCCCTGCGGAAGGTCCGGCGGCGATACCGGACCGGGGATTCCGCGTCGCCGACCGCATCGCTTTCCGGATCGCTTTTCGGAACGGACCGCCCAGGGGGGAGGATGGACCCATGCAGCCACGCAATATGTCCATGAGTGGAGTCGTCGACCTCGCCGCGCTGAAGGCGGCCGGGGAAGCGAAGCAGAAGGCGGAGCAGGCACGTGCCGAGGCCGCCCGTACGGGCCAGGCGCCCGCGAGCGGTGCCCGCCTGGTGTTCGACGTCGACGAAGCGGGGTTCCAGCAGGACGTCCTGCAGCGCTCCACCGAGGTCCCGGTCGTCATCGACTTCTGGGCCGAGTGGTGCGAGCCGTGCAAGCAGCTGGGTCCGCTGCTGGAGCGCCTCGCGGGGGAGTACGCCGGCAAGTTCGTGCTGGCCAAGATCGACGTCGACGCCAACCAGATGCTGTTCCAGCAGTTCGGGGTGCAGGGCATCCCGGCGGTGTTCGCGGTCGTGGCGGGTCAGCCGATCCCGCTGTTCCAGGGCGCGGCCCCGGAGGCGCAGATCCGCCAGGTGCTCGACCAGCTGGTGCAGGCCGCCGAGCAGCAGTTCGGCATCGTGGGGGCGCCCGTCGAGCCGTCGGCCGCGGACGAGCAGGAGCAGGCCGAGGCCCCGGTGCCGGCCGGTCCCTACGACGCCGTGCTGGAGGCCGCGAACCAGGCGCTCGACTCCGGTGATCTGGGCGGCGCCATCCAGGCCTACAAGAACGTGCTCTCCGACGACCCCGCCAACCCGGAGGCCAAGCTCGGTCTGGCGCAGGCCGAACTCCTGCGCCGGGTCCAGGATCTGGACCCGCAGGCCGTGCGCAAGGAGGCCGCGGAGAATCCGGCCGACGTGCCGGCGCAGATCCGTGCCGCGGACCTCGATCTGGTCGGCGGCCATGTCGAGGACGCCTTCGGCCGGCTGGTCGACGCGGTGAAGCGGAGCGCGGGCGACGACCGGGAGGCCGCACGGCTGCGGCTGCTGGAGCTGTTCGAGGTCATCGGCGCCGAGGATCCGCGGGTGACGGCGGCCCGTACCGCGCTGGCCCGGGTGCTGTTCTGACCCGCTGTTTCTGACTCGCCCGCTTGTGACCAGTACGCCCTCCGCGAGTTGACCGATCAAACGACGCAGCGGCCACGTTTTACCAAAACTTGGTAAACGTGGCCGCTGTTACTTGGAGTAAGTCTCAACCACCCTCTTGCGGCGATCTGTCCGCAATTGACGCTTGTCCCCTTGCGGTGAGCAACCACCGTGTGTGTCCAGTTGATCTCGGTCCGTCGAAGCGTGTTTATCGGGCCGTTACCCGCAAGTAACGAGCCCCTTGTGCGGCGGCCGTGAATGGACCACGATCGGCCACGCTCGGTCCATTCCCGCAGCCCGGCATCCGGTTGGTGCCGCGGGGTACTTGGGTCCCCACCGAGTGGTCGGCGGCAGTGGCGCCGGCCGTGGACAGGGGGGTCTCTGCCCCACCCGGCAGGGCCTGTCCAGTGAGGTTGCGCGAGAGCGTGGCCAGTGGTTGTCGCTCGGGGGTGATCGCCGGTATTCGGAACACGATGTGCCTCCGAGAACAGGCGCTCTCCTTCCCGAGGACGTAGCACTTCTCCCATCCCAGGTACCGCGCCTCAACGGAGGCGGCAGGTACCGGAGATGTACGTCCGAGAAGGAGGAAAGTCATGGAGTCCCTGGCTCGTGGCGGGACCAGATGGAAGCGGTTCGCCGTCGTCATGGTGCCGAGCGTCGCGGCGACCGCCGCGATCGGTGTCGCCCTCTCGCAGGGTGCGCTCGCGGCATCGTTCAGCGTGTCCGGACAGCAGTTCAAGGTCGCTACAGACCGGCTGGACGGCACCGGATTTGTTCAGTACGGAGCCATTGACGCCCAGAAGGGCGGCAAGCAGGTCCCGGTGGCGGTCTCGGGGTTCTCGAACGCCAAGATCAAGAACCTGTGCCAGTCGGTGGTCGTTCCGGTCCCCGTCTTCGGCGATGTGTCGATGAAGCTGTCGGCCGGTGGCGGTGACACGCCCGTCGAGGCGAAGAACCTCTACATCGACCTCGACCAGCTGTCCGCGGACGCGACCTTCAACAACATCGACATCGGTGTTGCTGCGGGCTCGACGACCAAGGGCCCGGGGATGCACAAGGGCGACAAGGCCGACCCCGGCTCGTTCGCCCAGCAGGCCGATTCGGCCACGCTGACCCACGTCAAGCAGACGGCCTGGGCCACGACGGCCGGCACGTTCAAGCTCAGCGGCCTGAAGATGAGCGTCGCCAAGGGCAAGAGCGAGTGCTACTGACGCACTGAGCGTACGGGCGCGGGGGAGCTGTGCGGCGGATGCCGTTCCCCGTGCCCGTACGCCGGGTAGTGCCAAGTAGAACACTCCAGCACAGAACCACCGATTTGCCAGTCCCGAGGAGCTGTACGACATGAGCGCCGAAACGCGACCACGGCTGATCGAGACCATCGGCCGCAAGCGGCTTTCGTTCCGGGAGTGGCGCGGACACCGCCCGTTCTGGGGCGGATTCCTGACCCTGCTGGCCGGCCTCCCGATCATGTACATCCCTTACGCGAATCTCACGATCGGTTCCCTGACCGTCCGCATGGCGACCACCGCCGGCGCCGGCTCGCTGATCATCGGCGTACTGCTGGTCGTGCTCGGTCTCACCATGTGGTTTCAGCCGGCCTCCCGCGTCTTCGCGGGGGTGGCGGCGATTCTGCTCTCCCTGGTCTCCCTGGTCGTCTCGAACTTCGGCGCCTTCCTGATCGGCTTCCTTCTGGGGCTGATCGGCGGTGCGCTGGGTGTCTCCTGGGCGCCGGGCAAGGCCGCTCGAAGCGAGGACGACGACGATCCGGCCGCCAGGACGGTCGCCGGACCCGTGGTCGCCACGCACCCCGCGCCGGCCGCCGGTCCCGGGTTGGGCAAGGGGCTGGACGACCTGTCAGGAACCAGCCCGACCAACGGAACGAACGGGAGGCACTGTGCCGGGTGACGAGCTGCACGCGGAGAGCGCAGCTGCCGGGGCGAGAGGCGGGCCGCGACACGCGGCCCCCAGGAAGCCTTTGCTGACGCGGCTCCACGTGCCCGCGGGCAAGGCGATAGCCATCGCCGCCATGCCGTCCGCGGTGCTGATGGGCATGGGGCTGACGCCCCAGATGGCGATAGCGAAGCCGGCGCCCAAGAGCCCCTTCAAGGACGGTCCTTGCGTCACCGCGCCGGACAAGGCCGGCCAGAAGGACACCAAGGCCAAGGACGGTGCGAAGGACGACACGGGCACGAAGGGCGGCACCAAGCCGTCCGACAAGCCCAGTGCCGAGCCGTCCGCCGCACCGTCGTCGTCGGCCGGCAAGGACGCGGAGAGCAAGCCCGCGCCCGAGCCGTCCGCCTCCAAGGAGACCAGCGAGCCCTCGGGTTCGGCGACCCCGTCGCCGTCGCCCTCGCCCTCCGAGGACAAGGACGGCGGTGTGCTCGGCGGCATCGGCGATGCGCTCGGCGGTCTGCTGGGCGGGGACACGTCCGACGACTCCTCCGCCTCGCCGAGCCCTTCGACGTCCGCGTCGGCCACGCCGAGCCCCTCGCCGTCGGCCTCCAAGGACTCCGCGTCCACCGACTCCGGGTCCGCCCTGGAGAAGGCCACCAAGCCGGTCACGGACACGGTCGACGGTCTCAAGGACGGCGCCGGCAAGGCCGGTGACAGCCTCAAGGACGGCTCGAAGACGGTCAACGACACCGTCCACGGCGCCGTGGGTGCGGCGGACAACGCGCTGCCCGGCGGCGGCCTCGACGGCAAGGACTCCAGCGGCAAGAAGTCCTTCCCGTGCGTCGTCGAGAACAAGCAGAAGGGCAAGGACGAGCAGACCCCCGTCACCCTGCCCGACGACCCCTGGCACCTGGAGTCCAGCGCGCTCACCCTGCGCGGTCTGAACTACGAAGGCGTCGTCAACGTCCAGACGCAGAACGGCCACACCAAGCAGGCCCTGAAGTTCACCGCCGACAGCGTCGACATCGGCGATCTGCATCAGACCGTCGACGACAAGGCGTCCGGGAAGAAGTACCACGTCCAGGCGTCCCAGGGATCCACGTCCACGATCCGCGGCGGCAAGGTGACGATGTACACCGAGCGGCTGCAGGGCAACCTCTTCGGGTTGATCCCGATCGTCTTCGACCCCGAGCACCCGCCGCCGCTCAACGTCCCGTTCGCGTACTTCACCAAGGTGAAGATCGACCAGGCGGGCCAGTTCGGCGGCAACCTCCACGTCCCGGGTCTGCACCAGTTCATGACCGGCTGAGGAACGGCCCGGGCCACCGACCCGTTCGGGAGCCGCAGAAAACGGCGGTGGGCCGCCCCCTCCCCCAGGGGGCGGCCCACCGCCGTTTTCGCGCGCCGGACTCAGGCCTGCTGGCCGCCGAGGTGGTGCACCCGGACCATGTTGGTGGTGCCGGGAACGCCGGGGGGCGAACCGGCGGTGATCAACATGGTGTCGCCCTTGCTGTAGCGCTGGAGCTTGAGCAGCTCGGCGTCCACCAGGTCGACCATCGCGTCGGTGTTGTCGACGTGCTGCACGACGAAGCTGTCGACGCCCCAGCTCAGCGTGAGCTGGTTGCGGGTGGCGGCTTCGGTGGTGAAGGCCAGGATCGGCTGGGACGCGCGGTAGCGGGAGAGCCGGCGGGCGGTGTCACCGGACTTGGTGAAGGCCACCAGCGCCTTGCCGTCGAGGAAGTCGGCCATCTCGCAGGCCGCACGGGCCACCGCACCGCCCTGCGTGCGCGGCTTCTTGCCGGGCACCAGCGGCTGCAGGCCCTTGGAGAGCAGCTCCTGCTCGGCCGCCTCGACGATCTTCGACATGGTCTTGACGGTCTCGATGGGGTACTGGCCGACCGAGGACTCCGCGGAGAGCATCACCGCGTCGGCGCCGTCGAGGATGGCGTTGGCGACGTCGGAGGCCTCGGCGCGGGTCGGCCGGGAGTTGGTGATCATCGACTCCATCATCTGGGTCGCCACGATCACCGGCTTGGCGTTGCGGCGGCACAGCTCGACGAGCCGCTTCTGCACCATCGGGACCTTCTCCAGCGGGTACTCCACCGCCAGGTCACCGCGGGCGACCATGACGGCGTCGAAGGCCATCACGACCTCCTCCATGTTGGCCACCGCCTGCGGCTTCTCGACCTTGGCGATGACCGGGACCCGGCGGCCCACCTCGTCCATGACGCGGTGCACGTCCTGGACGTCCTTCGCGTCCCGGACGAAGGACAGCGCGACCATGTCGCAGCCCATCCGCAGGGCGAACTTCAGGTCCTCGATGTCCTTCTGGGACAGCGCGGGGACGTTCACCGCGGCACCGGGGAGGTTGATGCCCTTGTGGTCGGAGATGACCCCGCCCTCGATGACGATGGTCCGCACCCGTGGGCCGTCGACCTCGATGACCTGGAGCGCGACGTTGCCGTCGTTGATCAGGATCGGGTCGCCCTTGGACACGTCGCCGGGCAGGCCCTTGTAGGTGGTGCCGCAGATGGTCTTGTCCCCGGGGACGTCCTCGGTGGTGATGACGAACTCGTCCCCGCGCACCAGCTCCACGGGGCCGTCGGCGAAGGTCTCCAGGCGGATCTTGGGGCCCTGGAGGTCGGCCAGCACGCCGACCGCGCGGCCGGTCTCCTCGCAGGCCTTTCGGAGGCGGTGATACCGCTCCTCGTGCTCCGGCTGGGTCCCGTGGCTCATATTGAAACGGGCCACGTTCATGCCGGCCTCGATCAGCGTTTTCAGCTTCTCGTAGGAGTCGACGGCGGGGCCCAGGGTGCAGACGATTTTGGAACGGCGCATGGGCGGAATCCTATCGGTTTGTTCAGGAGCGGAATTTATTGGTCGGCCGAAACACCGAGTCCTAGGCGCTGACCAGGGCGTATGTCTGCTGGGCGATCTCCAGTTCCTCATCGGTGGGCACCACGGCGACCGCGACCCGGGAGCCCTCGGGCGAGATCAGCCGGGGCTCGTCGGACCGTACGGCATTGCGGTCCGCGTCCACCGCCATGCCCAGCTGCTCCAGACCGGCGAGCGCGGCCGCGCGCACCGGGGCGGCGTTCTCGCCGACGCCCGCGGTGAAGGCCACCGCGTCCACCCGGCCGAGCACCGCGGTGTAGGCGCCGAGGTACTTCTTCAGCCGGTGGATGTAGATGTCGAAGGCGAGCTGGGCGCGCGCCCCGTCCTCGCCGCCCGCGTCGATCCGGCGCCGGATCTCCCGCATGTCGTTGTCGCCGCACAGCCCGATCAGGCCGCTCTTCTTGTTGAGCAGCTCATCGACCTCGTCCTCCGACATCCCGGCCACCCGCTTGAGGTGGAAGGTCACCGCCGGGTCGATGTCGCCGGAGCGGGTGCCCATGACCAGGCCCTCCAGCGGGGTCAGGCCCATGGAGGTGTCCACGCACCGTCCGCCGGCCACCGCCGAGGCGGAGGCGCCGTTGCCCAGGTGCAGCACGATGACGTTGACCTCGGAGGGGTCCTTGCCCAGCAGCGCCGCGGTCCGGCGGGACACGTAGGCGTGCGAGGTGCCATGGAAGCCGTAGCGGCGGATGCGGTGGGCGTCGGCGGTCGCCACGTCGAGGGCGTAACGGGCCGCGTGCTCCGGCATCGTGGTGTGGAAGGCGGTGTCGAAGACCGCGACCTGCGGCAGATCGGGGCGCAGCGCCCGGGCGGTCCGGATGCCGGTGATGTTGGCCGGGTTGTGCAGCGGCGCGAGAGGCACCAGCCGCTCGATCTCCGTCAGCACCGCGTCGTCGATCACGGTCGGCTCGGTGAACTGCAGCCCGCCGTGCACCACCCGGTGCCCGATCGCGGCCAGCTGGGGGGAGTCGAGGCCGAGCCCGTCGGCGGCCAGCTCCGCGGCGACGGCCTTCAGCGCGGTCGTGTGGTCGGCGATCGGGCCCTCGGTCTCGCGGGTGTCGCCACCGGTGGCCAGCGGGGTGTGCGCCAGGCGCGAGGTCTCCTCGCCGATCCGCTCGACGAGGCCGGCGGCGAGGCGTGCGCCGTCGTGCATGTCGAGCAGCTGGTACTTCAGCGACGAGGAGCCGGAGTTGAGGACGAGGACGCGGGTGGCGGTGGCAGTCATGGAGCGCTTTCCGATGGGGAGACGGGTGGGGGCCGGGGTCAGGCGGCGGGGCCGGCGCCGGGCCGCTCGCCCTGCGCCTGGATGGCGGTGATGGCCACGGTGTTGACGATGTCCTGCACCAGAGCGCCGCGCGAGAGGTCGTTGACCGGCTTGCGCAGACCCTGCAGGACCGGGCCGACGGCGACCGCACCGGCCGAGCGCTGCACGGCCTTGTAGGTGTTGTTGCCGGTGTTGAGGTCCGGGAAGATCAGCACGGTGGCCTTGCCGGCGACATCGGACTCGGGCAGCTTGGTCCGCGCGACCGCCGCGTCCACCGCCGCGTCGTACTGGATCGGGCCCTCGACCAGCAGATCGGGGCGCTGGGTGCGGACGATCTCGGTGGCCTTGCGGACCTTGTCGACGTCGGCGCCGGAGCCGGAGGTGCCGGTGGAGTACGACAGCATCGCGATCCGCGGCTCGACGCCGAACTGCGCGGCAGTGGTGGCCGACTGGATCGCGATGTCCGCCAGCTGCTCGGCGTCCGGGTCCGGGTTGACCGCGCAGTCGCCGTATACCAGCACCCGGTCGGCCAGGCACATGAAGAAGACCGAGGAGACGATCTGGGCGTTCGGCCTGGCCCGCCCGTCGCCCGCCACCGCCCCAGCCGACGCGCTACGCGCGGCCCCGTTGGTCTTGATGATCTCGAAGGCGGGGCGGATGGTGGCGGCGGTGGAGTGCACCGCACCGGAGACCATGCCGTCGGCCAGCCCCTCCTGGACCATCAGCGTGCCGAAGTAGGAGACGTCCGCGACCACGTCGTAGGCCAGCTCGACGCTGACACCCTTGTGGGCGCGCAGCGCGGCGTAGCGCTCGGCGAACCGCTCGCGCAGCGGGGAGGTCTGCGGATCGATGATCTGGGCGTCCGCCAGGTCGATGGCCAGGTCGGCGGCGCGCTTGCGGATCGCCTCCTCCTCGCCCAGCAGCGTCAGCTTGCACACGTCGCGGCGCAGCAGCACATCGGCGGCGCGCAGCACCCGCTCCTCGCCGCCCTCGGGGAGGACGACCCGGCGGCGGGCGGAGCGGGAGCGCTCGATCAGCTCGTGTTCGAACATCATCGGGGTCACCCGGCCGGAGCGGGCCACGGAGATCCGGTTGGTCAGCTCCACGGTGTCCACATGCCGCTCGAACAGGCCGAGCGCGGTCTCCGCCTTGCGCGGCGAGGCGGCGTTCAGCTTGCCCTCGATCGCGAACAGCTCGCCGGCGGTCGGGAAGGATCCGCCGGGTACGGAGACGACCGGGGTGCCGGGGGCGAGCCGGCCCGCCAGCGCCATGATGTCCGGGCCGGGCCGCTCGTCGAGGGTGAGCAGCACACCGGCGATCGGCGGGGCACCGGCGCTGTGCGCGGCCAGCGAGCCGATGACCAGGTCCGCCCGGTCCCCGGGGGTCACCACGAGGCAGCCGGGCGTGAGCGCCTTGAGGAAGGTCGGCAGCATGGCGCCGCCGAAGACGAAGTCCCGGGCGTCCCGGGCGAGCCCCGAGTCGTCGCCGAGCAGCACCTCGGCGCCGAGGGTGTGCACGATCTGGCTGACGGTCGGCGCGGAGAGCGAGCCGTCCTCGGGGAGGGCGTAGCAGGGCACCGGGAGGCGGGCGGCGAGCCGCTCGACGACGGCCGTGCGGTGCTCGGGCGCCACCCGGTTGACGACCACGGCGACGACGTCGCAGCCCAGCGAGTGGTAGGCGCGGTAGGCGTTGTGGGCCTCGGCGCGCACCGACTCGGCCTCCTGGCCCTGACCGCCGACGACGGCCAGTACGGCGGCACCGAACTCGTTGGCCAGCCGCGCATTGAGGTTCAGCTCGTCGGGGAGGCTGGTGGCCGCGTAGTCCGAGCCCAGGACCAGGACGTACTCGTACTCCCTGGCCACGGCGTGGAAGCGGTCGACGAGCCGGGAAACCAGCTCGTCGGTGCCGCGCTCGGCCTGGAGGGCGGCGGCCTCCTCGTAACCGAGGCCGTGGACGGTGTCGGCGGGCTGGGTGAGCCGGTAGCGCGCCCGCAGCAGGTCGAAGAGCCGGTCGGGTCCGTCGTCGTGGATCAGCGGGCGGAAGACGCCCACCCGGTCGACTTGGCGGGTCAGGAGCTCCATGACTCCCAGCTCGATGACCTGACGGCCGTCGCCGCGGTCGATCCCGGTCACGTACACGCTCCGCGTCACGCGTGCTCTCCGATCCATTCCGTTGGTCGCAAGGCAAAAATTAGCCGTTATGGTAGGCGTGCCCCTCTTGACAATACCTGCGCGTGTGGCTAAGTCGCTCTCCCAGTTTCCCTTGTGCAGCCCGTGCAGGAACAGTAGGGGTGAGGTCCGGTGGGCGGGGAGGGCCGGGCCTCCCGTGAAACAATCGGACCGGCTCACACGGAACCGACAGCGAGCACAGGAGACACAGCACGATGCGTATCGGAGTCCTCACCGCAGGCGGCGACTGCCCCGGCCTCAACGCTGTGATCCGGTCGGTGGTCCATCGCGCCCTCACCGGGCACGGCGACGAGGTCATCGGCTTCGAGGACGGTTTCTCGGGCCTGCTCGACGGCCGCTTCCGCAAGCTCGACCTCGAAGCGGTCAGCGGCATCCTCGCCCGCGGTGGCACCATCCTCGGCTCCTCGCGGCTGGAGCGCGCCCGGCTCCAGCAGGCCTGCGAGGACGCCAAGGACCACTCCAAGGACTACGGCATCGACGTCCTCATCCCGATCGGCGGCGAGGGCACCCTGACCGCCGCCCGGATGCTGTCGGACGCCGGGCTGCCGGTCGTCGGCGTTCCCAAGACCATCGACAACGACATCTCCTCCACCGACCGCACCTTCGGCTTCGACACCGCCGTCGGCGTCGCGACCGAGGCCATCGACCGCCTCAAGACCACCGCGGAGTCGCACCAGCGGGTCATGGTCGTCGAGGTGATGGGCCGGCACGCGGGCTGGATCGCGCTGGAGTCCGGCATGGCCGGCGGCGCCCACGGCATCTGCCTTCCCGAGCGCGGCTTCGAGGTCAACGACCTGGTCACGATGGTCGAGGAGCGCTTCGCCCGGGGCAAGAAGTTCGCCGTGGTCTGTGTCGCCGAGGGGGCGCACCCGGCCCCCGGCAGCATGGAGTACAAGAAGGGCGCCATCGACCAGTACGGCCACGAGCGGTTCTCCGGCATCGGCAACGCGCTCGCCCACGAGCTGGAAAAGCGCCTCGGCAAGGAGGCCCGGCCGGTCATTCTCGGCCATGTCCAGCGCGGCGGTACCCCCACCGCCTACGACCGGGTGCTCGCCACCCGCTTCGGCTGGCACGCCGTCGAGGCCGCGCACCGCGGCGACTTCGGCCGGATGACCGCGCTGCGCGGCACCGACATCACGATGGTGCCGCTGGCCGACGCGGTCACCGAGCTCAAGACGGTGCCCGAGTGGCGGATGGACGAGGCCGAGTCGGTCTTCTGAGACCCGCTGCTTCCCGGACACACCAACGGCGGCGCGCATGTCCTCGGTCGAGGACAGGCGCGCCGCTTTTGTGGGGGGTGGCGGTCACGTGGTCACTGGGCGCCGATGGCCTCCAGCATGTTCAGCCGGGCCGCGCGGCGGGCCGGCCAGAGTGCGGCCAGCACCCCCACGACCAGTGCGATCAGTACGAACAGCGCGAGCCGGCCCCAGGGCAGCATCAGCTCGTAGGTGGGCAGGCCCTCGCTGACCAGGTTGCCGACGGCCCAGGAGCAGAAGACACCCACCGCGATGCCCAGGCCCGCGCCGAACAGCGCGATGACCACCGACTCCAGCCGGACCATCTGCTTGATACCGGTGCGTGCCAGGCCGATCGCCCGCAGCATCCCGATCTCGCGGGTCCGCTCGAAGACCGACATGGCGAGGGTGTTGACGACGCCCACCACCGCGATGATGACGGCCATGCCCAGCAGCCCGTAGGAGATGTTGAGCACCGTCTCGATGCTCGCGGCGTTCTCCTTGCGCAGGTCGTCGTGGTCCTGGACCTTCAGCAGCGGGCTGTCGCCGAGGGCGTGCCGGATCTGCTTCGCCAGCTCCTCCGACGGGCCGTCCTGGGCCTTCACCAGCAGTGACTCGACCATCGGCACGAGCTGGTGCGGCGCCGCCAGCGAGGTGGCGCCGATCGAGTCGCCGAGCAGCTGGTTGTCCGCGTAGATTCCGACGATCTTGAGCTTCGCCTTCTTCTTGTCGTAGAAGGTGGCGTCCAGGGTGTCGCCGGTCTTCCAGCCCTTCATCTTGGCCATCTCCTGGGAGACCGCGATGTCGTTGCCTCCGGCGCCCTTCAACGAACCGCTGAGGAAGTCCAGTTGGGTGAGCTTGCCGATCGTGCTGAGGTCGGTGCCCATCAGGCCCATGGAGGAATGGGGGGTCGTGAAGCCCGTATTGCGCAGCGGAGCCGCCGCCTCGACGCCCGGGACGTCCGCCACCTTCTGCGACAGCTCGGGGTCCAGACCGGAGGAGGTCCCGATCTTGTAGTCGGCCTTCAGCCCCTGGGCCGTCATCTTGTCCATGGCCTCCCCGGCCGAGTTCCCGACGACCGTCATACCGGTGATCAGGGTGAGGCCGATCATCAGCGCCGAGGCGGTCGCCGCGGTACGGCGGGGGTTGCGCAGCGTGTTCTCCGTGGCCAGCTTGCCGCTGATGCCGAAGAGCCGGGTGGTGACGACGCCCGCCAGCGAGACCAGCGGCCGGGACAGCATCGGCGCGAGGATGATGACGCCGGTCAGCGTCAGCATGCCGCCCACCATCGCGATCGGCAGATCGTCGGCCTTCTTCAGCGTGGAGACGTAGAACATGGTCGCGATGCCGAGGCCGGTGATGACCGCGCCGAGGGAGTTGCGGAGCACCAGGCTGCGCAGTGCCGGCGGTGCTTCGACGGTGTTGAGCGCCTCCACCGGGGCGATCTTCGCCGCCTTGCGGGACGGCAGCCAGGCGGCCAGTACGGTCACCACGACGCCCACACCCAGCGCGGAGAGCACCGCGGCCGGGCTGATGACGAGCGGTCCGTCCGGGAAACCCGCGCCATTCGCATCGAGCACCGCCCGCAGGCCCACGGCGAGGCCGGTGCCCAGCGCGAATCCGACGGCCGACGAGATCAGGCCCAGCAGGGCCGCCTCCGCGAGTACCGAGCGCACGACCTGACGGCGGGAGGCGCCGATCGCGCGCATCAGGGCGATCTCCCGGCTGCGCTGGGAGATCAGCATGGTGAAGGTGTTGGCGATGATGAAGACGCCGACGAACAGCGCGATCCCGGCGAAGGTCAGCAGCGTCTGGCTCAGGGCCTTGTTCTGGCTGGAGATCATCCTGGACTGCTCGGCGGCGAGATCGGCGCCGCTGGTCGCCGTGGCGCGGCCCTTGGGCAGCACCTCGCGGACCTTGGCGGTCAGTGCCTCCTGATCGGCACCGGGCGCGGCACCGATCACCAGCTCGTCGAACTGGCCGGGGTGCAGGAACAACTGCTGCGCGGTGGCGGTGTCGAAGAGCGTCAGGCTGCCGCCCGCGGTGACCTGCGGGTCGTCGGTGGAGACGATGCCGACCAGCTTCTTCGTCAGCACCGGGCCGTCGGTGGCGAGCCGTACGGAGTCACCGATCTTGCGGCCGGACGCCTTCGCGGTCGCCTCGTCCAGCGCGATCTCGTTGCCGGCGGCCGGTCCGCGGCCCTTCAGCAGCGGATAGCGGGGGTCGTGACCGTCCTTGTCCGGCTGGAAGTTGGTGGCGAGGTTCTGCCAGTCGTGGCCGAGCGGCACATTGTCCGGGCCGGCGACGGTGGCCGTGCCGTTGACATTGCGGCGTACGGACTGCACGCCGGGCAGTGCGCGGACTTTGTCCGCCAGCTTTTCGTCGACAAGGGTGCTCCGCTTGCGGTCCTTGCCGACGGCCGGGGAGCTGTCGGCGGCCTCGGCCTGGACGGAGACGGCCACCCCGTCGAGGTTCTTCTCGGACGCCTTCTTGACGGCCGAGCCGACGGTGTCACTGAAGATCAGGGTGCCGGCGACGAAGGCGACGCCGAGCAGGACCGCGAGCGCGGTCATCATCAATCGGGCTTTGTGCGCAAGGACATTGCGCAGGGCGGTACGCAGCATGGTGGTGTCAGTCCTGGGTCCGGTGGCTCGGGAGGAGGGGCAGCGCCCCGGGGGCGGCGGGTGGCGCGCGGGCGTCAGCTCGTACGGCCCTTGGAGTCGAACAGCCGCATCCGGTCCAGGACGGCGTCCGCGGTCGGGTCGTGGAGCTCTTCGACGATCCGGCCGTCCGCGAGGAAGACCACCCGGTCCGCGTAGGCGGCGGCGACCGGGTCATGGGTGACCATCACCACCGTCTGGTCCGCCGCCCGCACCGACTCCCGCAGGAAGCCCAGCACTTCGGCGCCGGAGCGGGAGTCGAGGTTGCCGGTCGGCTCGTCCGCGAAGATGATCTCCGGCCGGGCAGCCAGCGCCCGGGCGACCGCGACCCGCTGCTGCTGGCCGCCGGAGAGCTGCGCCGGCCGGTGGGCGAGCCGCCCCGAGAGGCCGACGGTGTCGATCACCGCGTCGAGCCACTCCCGGTCGGGCTTGCGGCCCGCGATGTCCATCGGCAGCGTGATGTTCTCCAGCGCGCTCAGCGTCGGCAGCAGGTTGAACGCCTGGAAGATGAAGCCGACCTTGTCCCGGCGCAGCCGCGTCAGCTGCCGGTCGTTCAGCGAGCCCAGCTCGACCTCGCCGATCCGGGCCGAGCCGGAGGAGATCCGGTCCAGTCCGGCCATGCAGTGCATCAGCGTCGACTTGCCGGAGCCGGACGGGCCCATGATCGCCGTGAACCGGCCCCGGCCGAACTCGACGGAGACGGAGTCCAGTGCGACCACGCGGGTCTCCCCCTGGCCGTAGACCTTGCTCAGGTCCGTGGCACGGGCGGCGACAGCGGCGGTGCGGGGGGAGGCGGGGGAACCGGGGAAACCCGGAGAGGTGGCCGCGTGGGACACGGGAACTCCTGGAAAAAGGACGGATGTTTCGACGTCCTTATTCTCGAATGCGCAGGTCAACCCGGTCTTCACCCGCAGGGACCGAAAGCCGGACCGGCCGGAAGTGCCATCGCCGCCCCCGGCGTCATCCTCTGGACGGACGGCCCTCCGACCTCGGGCCGACGGGAAAACCCGGGGGTGGTGGGAGAGTTCGGGGGTGCGGCCCCTTCAGCTAGGGGCCATGCCTGCCCGTGTCCAGAATTCCGTCAGGATGCCGTCGAGAAAGGCGCGCCCGGCCCTGCCGGACTCCTCGGCGCGCGGCCCGCCGCCCCAGTGGAGCGTAGCGGCCATGGTCGCCTGGTAGTCGGCGTGCAGTTCCTGCAGCACCTCCCGGAGGCGTTCCCTGGGCAGCGGTACCACCTTGCCGACCGGCCGGACGTAGGCCTGCCAGCGGGTGGTGGCGGCGCTGGTCAGCAGCTCGGTCAGCAGGGCGTCCCGGCCGGTGAAGCGGATCAGGGCGGGCAGCGGCAGCGCCAGCGCCTCGGCGAGCGCGGCGGCCTGCCGGGCGGTGCCGCGCCAGTGGCCGCCGGCCTCCAGGCGCGCGTAGGCGGCGGGGGCCATGCCGAGGTGCCGCGCGAGGTCCGCGGCGGCGAGGCCCCGCGCCAGCCGGAATTCGTGCAGGGTGCGCGGCGCGCCCAGCAGCTCGCCCGGCGCACACCACAGGGCGCCGGCCAGCGCGGTCAGTTCGGCCTCCGAGGGGGCGCGCTCGCCCGCTTCCCAGGCCGTGACCGTCGCGGGCGACAGCGGCATTCCGTAGGCGGCCGCGATGCCGTACGCGACATGGGCGGGGGTCATGCCGAGGGCCTCGCGGAGCCGGCGGGCGGCCTCGGCGTCGAAGGGTGGCCGGCGGGGCTCCCCGGCTTGCGTACGCACCGGCACACGGTAGTTGAGGGCATGCGGGGGCACCTATGGTGCGGATGGCCAAGCCGCAAAGTCGTAGGAACCTACCAGTCGGCCGGTTTCCCGGTCCGGCCCGGGGTGCGGCCGGCCGCCGGGCTCCTCGACCCCGCACGACGCAGCCGATCGGCCCTGCACGGCCCCGATCGGTCCGGCACGCCGCCGATCAGCCCTTCACGGCGCCGCCGAGCGCGAAGCCGCCGCCGAGCCGCCGGGAGATCAGGAGGTAGAGGGCGAGGACCGGCGTCGAATACAGCACGGAGAAGGCCGCGAGTTCACCGAAGGCGATGGCGCCGTAATTGCCGAAGAAGGTGAAGATGCTGACCGAGGCCGGGAGTTGCTCGGGGGAGAGCAGCAGCATGAAGGGGACGAAGAAATTGCCCCACATCATGATGAAGGTGTAGATCGCCACGACGCCGACGCCGGGCCCCATCAGCGGCAGGATCACCCGCAGCAGGGTCTGCCCCCAGGAGGCGCCGTCCGTCCACGCCGCCTCCTCCAGGGCCCTGGGCACCGAGTCCATGAAGTTCTTCATCAGCCAGATGGCGAACGGGAGTTGGGAGGCGGCCAGGAACAGCGCGGTGCCGTATCGGGTGTCGATCAGATCGACCCGCACGAACAGCGCGTAGACCGGGACCATGACCGCCGTGATCGGCAGACAGGTGGCGAACAGAATCGTCAGCAGGTACGGGCGGGCGAAGCGCGCGCGGAAGCGGGAGAGCGGATAGGCGGCGAGCGCCGCACAGACCACCGTGAGCAGGGTGGCGCCACCGCAGATCAGCAGGCTGTTGAGCATCGGGGTGAAGGTGATCTCGTCGGTCCAGACCGCCGAGAAGTTGTCCAGCGTCGGGGACTGCGGCAGCCGCACCCGCAGCGTCGCCCGCGTGTCCAGCGAGGACAGCACCAGCCAGAGAAGGGGCGTCGCGAACGCCACCGCGACGGCCAGCAGCGCGGCGTCGGCGGCCGCCCGGTGGCGGGTCCGCCGGCTCGGCGCGCGGCGCCGCGCGTGGGGGCGGCGGGGGAGCGGCACGGCTCAGACCTCCTCGCGCAGCAGGCGCAGATAGACGGCCGAGAACAGCGCCCCCACCACCAGCAACAGCAGCGCCACCGCGGTGCCGTAGCCGATCAGGGACTTCGTGAACGCCTGGTCGTACATGAACACCGGCAGGGTCTGGCTGCGGCCCCCCGGCCCGCCCCGGGTCATCACCCAGATCAGCCCGAAGACGGAGAGCGTCTGGAGGGTGTTGAGCATCAGATTGGTGCCGACCGAGCGGCGGATCATCGGCAGCGTGATGTGCCACAGCCGCCGCAGCCCGCCCGCCCCGTCTACCTCGGCGGACTCGCTGACCTCCGGGGGGATCCCGGCGAGCGCCGCGGAGTAGATCAGCATCGAGAAGGCCGTCCCGCGCCAGACGTTGGCGAACGACACCGCGAGGACGGGCAGGCCGAACAGCCAGTTCTGGGCGGGCAGATGGAGCCAGGCGAGCAGGGCGTTGAGGGTGCCGCGGCGCTCGAAGAAGGTGTAGAGCAGGAAGCCCGCGACGATCTCGGGGAGCACCCAGGCGGTGACCACCAGCGCCCCGGTCAGGGTCCGTACCGGACGCGAGGCGCGGCGCAGCAGACCGGCCAGCGCCAGGCCCAGGGTGTTCTGCCCGAGGACCGAGGAGGCCAGGGTGAACACCAGCGTCAGCACCACGGCGTTGCGGAACGCCGGGTCGCCGAAGGCATGGCGGAAGTTGGCCAGGCCGACGAAGGACGCGGACTCCTGGCCGGTCAGCTGGGCGTCGGTGAAGGCGATCCCGACGCAGTAGACGAGGGGGCCGCCGAGGAAGAGCAGCAGCAGGACGGTGGCCGGAACGAGCGGGGCCCAGCGCAGCGGACGGGTACGGGCCGGGGTGCGGCGCGGTGTCCGCGGGACGGCTGGGGTTCCGGCGGGCCCCGCGGGCCTGGTCGCGCCCGCGGGCCCGGCGGCGCCGGCGGTCACGGCTTCGCGACGGTCCGGCCGCCGACGAGCGACCGCAGCGACGCGTCGTAGTCCCGGGCCGCCTTGTCCGGTGCGGAATCGCCGGCGGTGACCGCCTCCATCGCCTCGCCGATCGCCGCGGCGACCTTGGGGTAGTCGGGCAGCGCGGGCCGGTACCGGCTGATCGTGACCAGACCGGTGAAGAAGCCGATGCCGGGCACGGACGTGCGGTAGCGCGGATCGGCCGCGACGTCCTTGCGCACCGCGATCTGGGCGCCCCGTACGCACCATTCGAGGGCGTTCTGCCGTGACTGGAAGGCCTCGATCAGCTGCCAGGCCAGCTCGGGCTGCCGGGCCTGCCGCGGCACCGACCAGGTCCAGCCGCCGGCCAGGCTGACCTTGCCGGGCGGGGCGCCGTGCTGGGTGGGGAACGGGGTCTGGCCGAGCGTGGCCGACCAGGCGGGCCAGGGGTTGCCGCCGCCGGTCTTCTGCCACTGCTGACCCAGCCACGAGCCGTCGAGGTCGATGGCGAGCTTCTCCTCGGGCAGCAGCTCGGTGGCCACACTGGTCTGGATGGTGGGGCTGAGCGCGTCGGACACCTCGGGCCCGAGTTTCTCCCGGTAGACCGTGTCGAGGAAGGCCAGGCTGTCGCGGAAGCCCCGGGTGCCGGTGACCCACTTCCTGCTGCCCGGGTCGTAGAGCTGGTTCTCGCCGGTGCCGTACAGCAGCATCTCGAAGCCCTGCATCACCGCGGCCTCGCCCGCGCCCTTGCCGGTGAAGACGTTCAGCGGGATGACACCGGGGACCCTGCGCTTGACCGTCCGGGCCGCGTCCAGCACCTCGCCCCAGGTCCGGGGCCGCCAGTCGGCCGGCAGCCCGGCCTTCTTGAAGATCTTCTTGTTGAACCACAGCCCGCGGGTGTCCGTACCGTCCGGGACGCCGTACGTGTGGCCGTCCTGCCCCCGGGCCGCGGCCTTCGCGGCCGGCTCGAACTGCCGCCACTCCTTCCAGGCGCGCAGTTGCGCGTCCAGCGGGCGCAACAGCCCCGCGGCGATATCGGAGTTGACCAGGAAGGTGTCCTCGTAGACCAGGTCCGGTGCGGTCCGCGGGGAGCGCATCATCTGCTGGATCTTGGTGTAGTAGTCGTTCTCCGACGCCTGGATCGGAATCAGCCGGACCTTCTTGCCGGGGTGGCTCTTCTCGAACTGCCGTGCCACCAGGCGGACATAGTCGTCCCGGACGGTGACCTTGCTGTTGGTGTCCTTGATGAAGGCGACCTTGACGGTGTTCCGGTCGCCGGCCGGCCCGCTGCCGCAGGCGGTGAGCGCGCCGGCGGCCACGACGGCGGCGGCGAGCAGGATCAGCGGGGCGGTGGGGCGCACGGCACGACCTCCAACTGGCCACGAGGGGCTGCCAGCTGAAAGTAAGTCACCGGTCACAGCCGGTCAATGCCCCGACCAGCGATAGCGCAATTCGGGACGGCCGACCTGGCCGTACTGGGGGGCGCGGGCGGCCCGGCCGCTCACCACGAGATGTTCGAGGTAGCGGCGCGCGGTGATCCGCGAAATCCCCACGTCGGCGGCGGCCTCGGTGGCCGTCAGACCGCCGCCGGCGGCCCGCAGCACATCGGTCACCGCCCGCAGGGTGGCCGCGGTCAGCCCCTTGGGCAGCGCGGCCGGCTGGGGTGCGCGCAGCGCGGCGAGCGCCCGGTCCACCTCGTCCTGCCCGCTGGCCTCGCCCGTGGTGGCGCGGAAGTGGGCATAGCGGGTGAGCCGGTCGCGCAGGGTGGCGAAGGTGAACGGCTTGAGGACGTACTGCACCACGCCGAGCGAGACGCCCTCGCGCACCATCGTCAGATCGCGGGCGGAGGTGACCGCGATGATGTCGGCGGTGTGCCCGGCCGCGCGCAGCGTCCGCACCAGCGCCAGCCCGTGGCCGTCGGGCAGATAGAGGTCGAGGAGCAGCAGATCGACGGCGTGCGTCTCCAGGTGGCGGCGGGCACCGGCGCCGGAGTGCACGGTGCCGGAGACGGTGAAACCGGGCACCCGCCCGACGTACAGGGCGTGCGCGGCGGCGGCGACCGGATCGTCCTCCACGACGAGGACCCGGATGTCGGCGGAGGTCACCGGGTGCCTCCTGACGTGTCCGCACGCGGCGGGCCGGCCGTCGCGTTCCTGCCGTCACTCCTGTCCGCGGCGGCGGTCGCCCCGGCCTCGCCCCGCGGGTCGAGGACCGGTGCTGTCGCCCCCGCCCGCAGCGGCAGCCGTACGGTGAACCGCGCGCCGCCTTCCGGGGCCCGGTCCAGCGTCAGGGCACCGCCGTTGCGGCGTACCGCCTGCTGCACCAGGGCCAGGCCCAGGCCGCGGCCACGGGCGGGCGCCGCCGCGCTCTGCTTGGTGCTCCAGCCCCGCTGGAAGATCTCCTGTGCGGCCTGCGCGCCCACTCCCGGCCCGTTGTCCGCCACCCGCAGCAGCAGCTCGCCGTCGGCCGCCCGCGCGGTGACCGCCACCCGCGGCGGGCCGCCGGCTCCGGGTTCCCGGGGCGGGGCCGCGGCGTCGATGGCGTTGTCCAGGAGGTTGCCCAACACCGTGACCAGGTCACGGGCCGGCAGCCCGGGCGGCAGCAGCCCGTCGTCGATCCGGCTGTCCGGCGTCAGCGCCAGGTCGACGCCGCGCTCGTTGGCCTGCGCCGCCTTGCCGAGCAGCAGCGCGGCGAGCACCGGCTCGGCGACCGCCCCGACCACCTGATCGGTCAGCGCCTGCGCCAGCTCCAGCTCCGCGGTCGCGAACTCCACGGCCTCCTCGGACCGCCCGAGTTCGATCAGCGACACCACGGTGTGCAGCCGGTTGGCGGCCTCGTGGGCCTGCGAGCGCAGCGCCTCGGTGAAACCGCGTACCGAGTCCAACTCGCCGGACAGCGCCTGGAGTTCGGTGTGGTCGCGGAGGGTGACCACGCTGCCGCGGCGCTCACCGCCGGAGACCGGCGCGGAGTTGACCACCAGCACCCGCTCGCCGGTCAGCTGCAGCTCGTCGACCCGCGGGCCGGGCGCCAGCAGCGCCTCGGTCAGCGCCGGGGGCAGCCCCAGCTCCGTGACCGGGCGGCCGACCGCGTCGCCGGACAGCCCCAGCAGCTCCTGCCCGCCGTCGTTGATCAGGGCGACCCTGCGTTGCCCGTCGAGCATGAGCAGTCCCTCGCGGACGGCGTGCAGCGCGGCCTGGTGGTAATCGTGCATCCGGCCGAGCTCCCCGGCGTTCATCCCGTGGGTGTGCCGCCGCAGCCGGGCGTTGATCACATACGTGCCCAGGCCGCCGAGCGCCAGCGCCGCGGCCGCCACCCCGGCCAGCGCCAGCACCTGGTCCCGCAGCTGCGCGCTGATGGTCCTGATGGTGATCCCGGAGCTGACCAGCGCGGTGATCCGGCCGCCGCGCTGCGGGTCACGGACCGGGGCGACGACGCGTACGGACGGTCCGAGCACCCCCATGTGGGTCTCGGCGAAGATCTCGCCGCGCAGCGCCGGGCCGGTGTGCCCCAGGTATTTCTTGCCGATCGCGGACGGCTCCGGATGCGTCCAGCGGGTCCCGTCCGTGGCCATCACCACCACGAAGTCGACGCCCGCGTCGTGCCGCAGCCGCTCGCTGTACGGCTGGAGCGCGGCCGTCGGGTGGGCGCTGCGGGCCGCCGCCACGACGGCCGGCGAATCGGCGACGGCGGTGGCCGCCGCGGTCGCCTGCCGCCGCGCGGTCTCCTCCGCCTGCCGGCCGGCGCTGAGGTACGCGAAGACGGCGCAGCCCATGACGACCACCGCCACCAGCACGACCTGCATCGCGAAGAGCTGCCCGGCGAGGCTGCGGGGACCCCGCAGCCGTCGGGGCGGCCGGGGTCGGGGGAGTCGCATGCAGAACAGTCTGCACGGTGAACGCGAAACCGTCTGCACGGTCACTTTCGCGTGAACGAAATGAACGTAAGGGTGACGGGCGCCACAGTGGCGTGCATAGTCACCGGGACTTTGTTGTGTGACAGAGCCGCAGATCAGCGCACAGCCGAAGACCTGAGGAGGCAGCCGTGGCTGCACACACCCCACCGCGTGGGGGCACCACCGAGGAGACCGCGCCGGCGAGGCGGGACCGGACCCACTTCCTCTACCTCGCCGTGATCGGGGCGGTCCTGCTCGGCATCATCGTGGGCTTCGCCGCCCCCGGTGTCGCCGTCGAGCTCAAGCCGCTGGGCACGGGGTTCGTGAACCTGATCAAGATGATGATCTCGCCGGTCATCTTCTGCACCATCGTGCTGGGCGTCGGCTCGGTACGGAAGGCCGCCAAGGTCGGCGCGGTCGGCGGGATGGCGCTCGGCTACTTCATGGTGATGTCGACCGTCGCGCTGGCCATCGGCCTGGTCGTCGGCAACATCCTGGAGCCCGGCTCCGGCCTGCATCTGACCGAGACCGTGCGGCACGCGGGCCATGCCCAGGCCTCCGGCGGCGGCGAGTCGCTGCCGGATTTCCTGCTCGGCATGATCCCCACCACGCTGGTCTCCGCCTTCACCCAGGGCGAGGTGCTCCAGACGCTGCTGGTGGCGCTGCTGGTGGGCTTCGGACTGCAGGCGCTGGGTTCGGCGGGCGAGCCGGTGCTGCGCGGGGTCGGGCACCTCCAGAAGCTGGTCTTCCGGGTGCTGGCCATGATCATGTGGGCGGCACCGGTGGGTGCCTTCGGCGCCATCGCCGCGGTGGTCGGTGAGACCGGCCTGGACGCGCTGAAGTCGCTCGCCGTCATCATGGTGGGCTTCTACGTCACCTGCCTGCTGTTCGTGCTCGTGGTGCTGGGCACGCTGCTCCGGCTCTGTGCCGGGATCAACATCTTCCTGCTGTTGAAGTACCTCGCCCGGGAGTTCCTGCTGATTCTGTCCACCTCCTCCTCGGAGTCGGCGCTGCCCCGGCTGATCGCGAAGATGGAGCACCTGGGCGTCAGCAAGCCGGTGGTCGGCATCACCGTCCCCACCGGCTACAGCTTCAACCTCGACGGCACCGCCATCTACCTGACGATGTCCTCGCTGTTCGTGGCCGAGGCGATGGGCAAGCCGCTGCCGCTGGGCCAGCAGATCTCGTTGCTGGTGTTCATGGTCATCGCCTCGAAGGGGGCGGCGGGCGTCACCGGCGCGGGCCTGGCGACGCTGGCCGGCGGCCTGCAGTCGCACCGTCCCGAACTGGTCGACGGTGTCGGCCTGATCGTCGGCATCGACCGCTTCATGAGCGAGGCGCGCGCCCTGACCAACTTCGCGGGGAACGCGGTCGCCACGGTGCTGATCGGCACCTGGACCAAGGAGATCGACAAGGGCCGGGTGGCGGAGGTGCTGGCCGGAGCGCTGCCGTTCGACGAGAAGTCGCTCGCCGACGAGGCGGCCGCCGGGCCGCCTCCCGCGGACGTCGTCGGGCCGCGCGACGGCGGGGCGGAGAAGGCGTCCGCCCCGGTCTGATTCCGGGTGCTGGAGGAGAGAAGGGGCGGGTGCCGGCACCCGCCCCTTGTGCGCGGCCGCCGTCCCACGGCCGCGCCGCCCGCCGTCAGGTCTCCCCTCACGCCGCCCTGACCTGCTGTTTTATCGATCCCGGTCGATTGTCAGTGCCCCCTGACACCATAGGCAGGACAGGGAAAACGCGGCCGGTGAAGGCCGGAGGCGTGGGGGATCGAACAAGGGGGAATGGGACATAACGACTTGGGGGACGGATCTGATCGGTGGGGGCGCCGCGGCGGCGGGAGACGGGTCGGACAAGCACCGCCCATGAGCGCTCAGAGGGGTCGTAGCCAGACGGTGGCCAAGGGGGGCAGCACCGCCGTGACGGACGCGGCGCGGCCGTTCCAGGGGACCGGTTCCGCCCTCAGGGGGCCGGGATGGGTGACACCGCTGCCGCCGTAGCGCGGGTCGTCGGTGTTGAGGACCTCGCGCCAGGCGGGGACGTGATCGGGGACGCCGAGCCGGTAGGCGTGGCGTACGACGGGGGAGAAGTTGGTGACCGAGATCAGGGGGGAGCCGTCGGCGGCGAAGCGCAGGAAGGAGAAGACGTTGTCCTCGCTCGCCTCGCCGTCGATCCAGGAGAAGCCGGCCGGGTCCGTGTCGCGTTCCCACAGCGCGGGCGCGGCGGCGTAGTGGCGGTTCAGGTCGCGGACCAGATCGCGGACGCCCCGGTGGTCCGCCTCCGCCTCGTACGAGGGGTCGAGCAGCCACCAGTCCGGACCGTGGCTCTCCGCCCACTCCGCGCCCTGGGCGAACTCCTGTCCCATGAAGAGGAGTTGCTTGCCGGGGTGGGCCCACATGAATCCGAGGTAGGCCCGGTGGTTGGCGCGCTGCTGCCACCAGTCACCGGGCATCTTCGACACCAGTGCGCGCTTGCCGTGCACCACCTCGTCATGGGAGATCGGCAGCACATAGTTCTCGGAGTAGGCGTAGATCATGGAGAAGGTCATCTCGCCGTGGTGGTATTTGCGGTGCACCGGCTCCTTGGTGACATAGCCGAGGGAGTCGTGCATCCAGCCCATGTTCCACTTCAGGCCGAAGCCCAGCCCGCCGAAGCCGCCGGGCCCGGTGTGGTGCGTGGCGCGGGTGACGCCGTCCCAGGCCGTGGACTCCTCGGCGATGGTGACGACACCGGGGCAGCGGCGGTAGACCGTCGCGTTCATCTCCTGGAGGAAGGCGACCGCGTCGAGGTCCTCCCGGCCGCCGTGGACGTTCGGCGTCCAGGCCCCGTCCTCGCGCGAGTAGTCGAGATAGAGCATCGAGGCGACGGCATCGACCCGCAGGCCGTCGATGTGGAACTCCTCGCACCAGTACACCGCGTTGGCGACCAGGAAGTTGCGGACCTCGGTGCGGCCGTAGTCGAACTCCAGGGTGCCCCAGTCCGGGTGCGCGGCCCGGGCCGGATCCTGGTGCTCGTAGAGCGGCCGGCCGTCGAATGCGGCCAGCGCCCAGTCGTCCCGGGGGAAGTGCGCCGGCACCCAGTCCATCAGGACACCGATGCCGGCCCGGTGCAGCGCGTCGATCAGCTGCCGGAAGTCGTCCGGGGTGCCCATCCGGGCGGTCGGCGCGTAGAACCCGGTCACCTGATAGCCCCAGGAACCGCCGAACGGATGCTCACAGACCGGCATGAGCTCGACGTGGGTGAAGCCCAGGTCCTTGACGTACGCGGGGAGCTGCTCGGCCAGCTGACGATACGTCAATCCTGGGCGCCAGGACGGAAGATGCACCTCGTAGACGGAGAACGGTGCCTGGTGTACGGGGCGCTCGCCGCGCCGGGCCATCCAGTCCCCGTCCGTCCAGCGGTGCTGCGAGGCCTCCACGACCGAGGCGGTGGCCGGCGGGCACTCGGTCCGCCGGGCCATCGGGTCGGCCCGCACGGTCTTCGTGCCGTCCGGCCGGGTGATCTCGAACTTGTACAGCTCGCCCGCGCCGATGCCCGGCAGGAAGAGCTCCCAGACGCCCGAGGAGCCCAGCGACCGCATCGGATGGCCGGTGCCGTCCCAGTAGTTGAAGTCGCCGACGACCCGGACGCCCCGGGCATTGGGCGCCCAGACGGTGAAGCGGGTGCCGGTCACCCCCTGGTGGTCCATGATCCGCGCGCCGAGGGCCTGCCACAGCTCCTCGTGCCGCCCCTCGCCGAACAGATGCAGATCCAGCTCGCCGAGCGCGGGCAGGAAGCGGTAGGGGTCGTGCACGGTCGGCGTGTGGTCGCCGTAGTCGACCAGCAGCTCGTAGTCCGGGACGGTCCGCAGCGGCAGCACCCCCGCGAACAGCCCGTCGCCCTCGGGCAGCAGGTCGGCACGGAGCCCCTTCGCCAGGACGGTGACGCGCTCGGCGCACGGCCGCAGGACCCGGATGAGCAGCCCGCCGCGTACGGGGTGGGCGCCCAGCAGCCCGTGCGGGTCGTGGTGGGCACCGTCCAGCAGCCGGCCGCGGTCCTCGTCGGACAGCGGGGTGGCGGCCCGGACCCCGTGCCCGCCGGCCGCCGGCCGCGCCGGCCGGCCCGCACGGAAGGTGCTCGGGAGCTCCTCCGTCCGGCCGGGCGCCGCGGGCGCGTGAGGGGTCAGGGGCGGCCGGGGTGCGGGGGCACCTCCGGCGGCGCCACCCTGAGTGCTCGTCAGGTTGTCGGCGGCCGACGGCCGGGGCGGCGCCGGGTGGAAGGGCCGCCCCGCCGCGCTGTCGTCGGTCGCGGCCCGGGCGGGCGCGGTGTGGGGCGGGTGCGGAC
>NZ_SDIG01000032.1:0-54434 GCF_004122755.1 Streptomyces sp. TM32 | reverse complement strand
CACCCACCCACCCACGGATTCGGGTGAGGTCCCTGTAACTGCCCTTGTATTCAAGAGAGTTGAGGATAAGTAACACGAGGTAATGGCGAGCGAGGAGCCATGCGTCCTTCGTCAGGCCCTCCAATCGATAGACCAGCTCCTGTGACTCTTGTGGATGTACCAGTCGATTTCTGACCCAGGTCACAACATCGGCACCATCGATGTCTATCTTCCTGTCGGCCTTCACGCGGGCGGCGTACTGCGTGGCCGTCGGCAGAAGGTCGGCGTCAATACCGACGGGGATTTGGGCATCACGTAGCACCTCGCGCAGCAGGTCGTGTGCCGGGCGGTGCTTGTACTGCTGCTTGGTCAGGGCGCCGTTGAGGACGAGGCGCTCCCACATGATGTGTTCCAGGCCGGCCGTACCCATGATGATCCGGGGCTCAACGAAGTCACGGCTCCGCATGGCGGAGATGGCGTACATCATCTGAAAGCGCAGCGGCGCGAGTCTGTCAGGGTCGCCAAAGGCATCGATCACGAGATCCAAGAAGTCGCCGAGCGATTTGTGATCTTGGTCGTACCACCAGCCATCACTGCTTCTACGCGCTGGGTCGCAGTGGGAGGCTTGCCATTGCTCCCACACCACGCGACCGTCGCTGTCTTCGCCGACCGGCAGCATGGGCGCGGCCCATCGGCCGAGTGCGAACGAGATCCCAACATGCATCGCGGTCAGCGCGGGCTCGACTTCGTCAGCTGTGAAGGGCGAGCCATCGGCACGACGCACCTCCATGACGTGCGTCATCACATACACATTAGTCGTATGGAGATCGCGCCAAATCTCCTGGTAGTCAGGGCGAACATCGAGCGTGATCTTCCAGCCGCTCGCCTGATGCACCCAACGGCCTGACCACTCCCGCTCTTCGCTGGTCGTCTTCGCCACTAGTCCCAGCGGGCCGTGCCAGTTGGGCAGGTTGAACCAATGAACAACGACGCGGGTCAATGGAGATTTAGGGTTACCGAATGACGCCCCGTTCGACCATCCTCCACCGATGTTGCGGGGTACGCCCGACATGGTCATGTCGCCCAGCGAGCGGCGGAGTGTCAGCGGCACTTCGTCGCGGTTAGCGAAGTCCGGCGAGGCGCAGTCGTCAACTTCCCACTCAAAGCTGAAGCCATTGGAGCAGGTCAGCTCGACGCGGCCAGGAACGTCAGTTGCTGCTAGACCGCCGATCGGACCGTCGTACAGACGGACAGGCTGGCTCGGTTTGTTGTAGGGATAGACCGGCGCAAGTGGTTGGCCCGCTGAGGGCATGTTCATCGAGGCCACATAGCCACGGTAGCGAAGCAGCCCTCTGAGCGTCGGGCGACTGGCAAACCGCTCCGGGGCGTGCGGCCCTGGCTGCTGCCGCCGGTGATTGTGGCCCCGACAGCTTGATTGGTACCGCTGGCTTCAACCGAAGACGCCTTGCGCGAAGCGGATGGTGTCCTTCAGTGAGGTGGCCAGCACGGGGTCGTGATCTTGACCGGGGTGCCGAGTGAAGGCGAGCCGAGCTACTTCAGGTCGTGGTTGCCCTTGCAGCGTGACGGATCGCCCGGCATGCCGACTCGGGGCGCCGTCGCCCGCGGAGCCAGCCGACATGTGGCCTTGCTTTGGCTGCCTCGCCCCTACAGGAGGGCCTCTTCCGCCAGTACCGTTGCATGCTCACTCGATGGGGATACGGGACTTCGGGGGCGTGCCCAGTGGCGGGAAGCGAACTCACACTCGGTAAGACGATCGCCAAGGCGCGCAGGCGCAAGGGATGGCCGCAGCGGGACCTGGCTGCGATGATCGACCGGTCGGAGAGCTGGGTGTCTCAGGTCGAACGGGATGTCATCCCGGTCAACAGTCTGGATACGCTGCGTCAGATCTCTGATGCCTTGGATATTCCCCTGTCCGAGCTTCTCGCTGTCGCACCGTCCGGGCCAGCGCCGACATCGACCCGGCGTAGGCCCACCTCGGCTAGGGTTGATCGCAATCTTGGTCCAGAGGAGGGGGACGACCCCGTGCGACGCCGCGAACTTCTGGCCGCTGCGGCGGTGGTCTTCACCACCCCCCTGGCCGGTGCCTCTCCAGCCGAGGCCAGCACCCTCGCGCCACTGGAAGATCACCTGCTCTACGGCAATGCCACCGTGCCGAAGCGCAGTGAGGTGTCACCGGCCGGCGTCGCTGCCGAAGTGAAGGTGTCCCGAGAGGAATTCCGAGCCGCCCGCTACGACACGCTGGCCCGGAACCTGCCCGGCAGGATCGCGCAAGCTCAGGGCCTGGAGCCGGCGGAGCTGTCGGCCACTGCCGTCGCCGACCTCTACAACATCGCCACTCGGCTGTGCATCAAGCTCGGCGAGGACGGTCTGGTGGCGATCACTGCGGACCGTGCGCTGACCTCTGCGCGGATCGGCGGCGATGCCCTGACGATCGCCGAGGCGCACCGGATGGTGTCCAGTGCGTGGCGCCGCCAAGGTCACCTCGCACGCGCCACTGATATCGCCGTCAGGGCCGCGCAGGGCGTGCGTGGGGATCGCAGCACCCCCGAGACCGCCCGGCTGGCCGCGAGTGTCTCGCTGCTGGCCACTGCCGCGTACACGGCGGCCAAGATGGGCGATCGGCCCACCGCGCACGGGCTGATCGGCGAGGCCGCCGAAGCCGCCGAAATCGGCCGGACGAGCCCCGAGGCCCGCACGGACACCGGTACCCAGCAAGTGCTGCTGCACCAGCTTTCCGTCCACTACCTGCTCGGTGACGCTGGGCAGGCGATCGATCTGGCCAGGACCATCAACCCCGCGGCCCTGCCGACCGCCGAGCGGCAGGGGCGCTTCTTCACTGACGTGGCCCGGTGCTTCGACCAGTGGGGCAAGCCCGAGCAGTGCTACCGGGCGCTGCTGGCGGCCGAGCGGGCCGCACCACAGGAGATCCGGCGCGGGTCGGTCAAGAACCTGGCCAGCGGTCTGCTCCGGCATGACCGGACCCTCCCGGGGGTCCGGGCGTTCGCCGGCCGCGCGGGCGTAGCCGTCAACTGACCCACCCGCAAAGGGATTACTACCTCGCAACCCGGTTGCGGATCTGCCTGTTGCTCCGGCGGTTGACTCGTACTCAGCCGCCAGGGGCCGTGTAAGGCCGGCCTCTCCTCGCCCCTGGCGGTGGTGACTACCACCACCGTCTTCGAGGAGTTGCACCATGGATGCCACCCGTGCCGATCAGCAGCCGCTGCCGGGTCAGTTGCGCCCGGCAGGCACCGACGGCATCGACCAGATCCAGGCGGACATCGCCGCAGCTCTGCGCTCCACCATCGTCCTTCCCCCGTATGACGAAGTCCTCCGGCTGATCGACACCCTCAAGGGACATCTCGACCCGCTGGTCGAACAGGCCAAGGAGCACGTCCAAGTACACCGGCCGGGCGAGGTCGCCTGGTACCGGGAACACGCCCAGATCGACAACGCCCAGATCCAGCTGCGATCCGGGCCTGGCGACGGACTGGTGTCGGCCGCCCGTCGCCTTCAGTCGCTGGCCCGGTCCGTCCAGCAGCTGCTCCGCCAGATCCACCACAACCAGGGGGCATGAGGTGACGCGGTCCGAGCACGGAGCCAGGGGCCGCCACCGCAGCGGTGAGCCGCGGCTGGACATCTGGCTGGGGCGCCTGTGGCTGCTGGGTGCATCGGCCACCCTCACGCTCCTGGCCCTGACCGTGCAGCAGGACGCCGACCGCACCCTGACAGCCCCAGCCTCCGCACCCGACACCGACCCGGCGCCGCCCGTCTAGGCGTCCACAGATTTCCCACCGGAACCCCGGTGGGAGAACCGAAGAGAAAGGAACATGCGATGAACGACCTGATCGTCTCGAAGCGTTCCGTGCAGGCCGCCCGCAGCCAGGACCGGCTGAGCGACGGCGGCGGCACTGGCAAGGGCGACGGCAACGACTGATCGGAGCCGTAGATGACCGCCATCTCCTCGGCGGTCCGGAGCCTCGGCGGGGACTTCCCCGCCGAGGCGTTCGGCCGCACCTATCGCCTCTGGCCGCGCGTCGGCGACTTCTCGGACCTGTTTACCTGGGACGACCTCAACCAGATCATCGCCCGGCACCGTCTCGAACCCCCGCGGCTGCGGCTCTTCAACGACGGCAGCCAGATCCCGCAACACAGCTACGCCCACCCTGTGGTGTCCAAGCGCCACACGGTCTGGCACCGGATCGAGCCCGCCAACCTGCACCACCAGCTGAAGGACGGCGCCTCGCTCGTCCTGGACGCCGTCGACGCACTGCACCCCGGTGTGGAAGACCTCGCGAGCGCGCTGGAGCGGCACTTCCGTACCGACGTGCAGGTCAACCTCTACGCCTCATGGACTCCGAAGGAAGGCTTCGGCGTGCACTGGGACGACCACGATGTGGTGGTCGTCCAACTCGAAGGCGCCAAGCGGTGGAAGATCTACGGCGCCACCCGGATCGACCCCCTGCGCGTCGACACCGAGGCCCCTGAGCCACCAACCGGGGCCCCGGTCGCGGAGATCGTCCTCCAGGCCGGCGACATGCTCTATCTGCCCCGGGGCTGGTGGCACGCCGTCGCTGCCACTGAGGGCCGGTCCCTCCACCTGACCTGCGGGCTCAAGCCCACCACCGGAGCGGACCTCCTGTCGTGGCTCGCGGACCAGCTGCGGGTCTCGACCACGATCCGTGCGAACCTGCCGTACTTCGCCCCTCCGGACGAACGGACCACGTATCTCCAAGCCCTGCGCAAGGAGTTCGCCGACGCCCTGCACGAGGGGGTGATCGAGGAGTTCATCAACGCCCGAGGGAGCACGGACCCGGGCCGGCCGATGCCGTCACTGCCGTTCGTGGACGGCATCCCCGCGGACGAGAGCCTGAGCGTCAGGCTCACCGCCGCCGGAGCCTGGTACGGCGTGGACGAGATCGGCCACGTCGTGTTCAGCGCCGGCGGCCAGGAGTGGACGTTCAGCAGGCCGGTCCTCGCCGTGATCAAGCTTCTCCTTGACGGAAGCGCCGCAACCCTGGGCGAACTGTCGGTAAGCTCCGGGCTCCCCCTCGGCCACGTCTCAGCCCTCATCTCCGAGCTGGTCGAGGCCGGTGCCGCCGCCGTCAGCCGGAGAAGGTAGCCGACGATGTTCACTGCCCCTGAGCCTGCCGTCAGGGACCGCATGCTCTCCGCCCGCGGCCACGCCTGCGCCCTGATGGGCCTCGTCGACACCACGGGCGGAGAGGTGTGGGGATACGAGGGAAGGACGCTTTCCGGGGCTGTCTACACGCCTACGGGGGTCGCATGGCTGCGGCTGGTGAGTGATCCCCAGGGGAAGAGCGGCGGGAAGCTGTGGGAAGGCCCGCGGGAGGCGGAACGGTCCCTCCCATCCGCAGTGCCCCGGCCCCGGCTGCTTGGTCTACGCGACTGGTCGACGGACGGCTGGGACTACCGGGCAGAACACTACGACTTCGTCGCGGCACCGCCCGTGGCCAAGAGCCCGGTACTCCACCACCACGCCGATCTCCCGGACATCTGGTGGCAGGACCTCCACCTGGCCCTGACACACATCGCGCTCGTCGGCACAGACCGTCAGGCGGTGCGCGAGGAGTACATCCGGCGCCGCGTCCCGGAGTTCACCGGCGTCACCCCCGGCGAGATCACCTGGACCACGGCCCACGGCGACCTCCACTGGGCCAACCTCACCGGCCCGGCACTGACCCTCCTGGACTGGGAAGGCTGGGGCACGGCACCCATCGGCTACGACGCCGCAACCCTCTACCTGCACTCCCTACCCGTGCCGGACGTCGCCGAGCGCATCCGCAAGGAATTCGCCGACGTACTGGACACCCCGCCCGGCCGGATCGGCGAACTGACCGCCTGCACGGAAATCCTCCAAGCCGCTCCCCGAGTGCCGTTCTACGCAGACCTGGCCGACGACGTACGGCAACACCTCAGTCGGCTGAAGGACCCACGATCCGGATCAGCGTCGTCGGGCCGGTGAGCGCTGCGAGGACGGGACGGCTGCTGCTGAGGCCGGCGCGGTGGGGTGTAGCGCGGTGCTGCGGGCCATGGCGGCCTGCGCCCGAGGGCCGGAGGCGTGGCGCTGGCCGAGGCGTTGGATGCGCCAGGTCAGTGCGCGGGCGGGGTGGCGGGCGTCGTCCAGGGAGCGCTGGCTGAGTGCCTGATTGAGGACCGTGGCCGCGTTGTGGCCCTGCCTCTCTGCTTCGGCAAGCACGGTGGCGAGTGCATCCCAGGCCCGGTCTTCCACAATGCGCTCGGCGTGTTCGGGGACGGCCCGCCGGAGGTGGTGGGCGTAGCGGTGCTTGGTCTGCTGGCCAGGAGCGCGGCGGGCGAGGTCGCCGAGTGCGGGTTCGATGACCGTTCCGTAGGCGGCCTGGAGGTGGACGAGGGCTTGCTGGGCTGCCGCCTCCTGCTGGGCGTGCTGGTGCGTGCGGTGCCAGTGGATCGCGAAGGCCACTGCGGTGAGCGCGGCGTCCAGCAGCATCGCCGGCCCCGACCCGTCGCCCGCCGCATCGGGATGACGCCAGATGGCTTGGACGCTGCGGCGCAGGACGCGTGCGCTGTCGCGGTCGGCGGTGATGCGAGAGCGGGTGGCGCGCTCGAAGGCAGCTGCGGCCAGCTGCAGTTCGGCCTTCGCTGCGGACGGTGCGGTGACCGGCAGAAGGTCCAGGGCCGCGCCGAGCGCGACCAGCTGTCCCTGGACCGCGTGGTCATCGCCGAAGGTGAGGTGGCTGGGGATGCGTTCCGTGGCGGCTGTGGCCTGGTGCCACGGATCGCCCGGCCGCGGAGCGATCGGCTCGGGGGCGGTGTCGGAGAGGCGTTGGCGGACTTTGGGCAGGGAGAGGTCGCTGGCGAGGGTGGAGCCGGAGAACCACACCGGCTCGCCGACCTTGTTGACGTCGCCGGGCAGGGCGACGCTGTAGCCGAGGACATCGCCGGAAGGCCCGGCCTTCGGCCGCACGGTCACGCCCGTCGCCTCCAGCAACGCGAAGAACTCGGCCTCGCTGGACGCGGCTGCCACCGCGCGGCGTACCCGGAGGCGCAGGACCTCGCGTGCTGTCGCGTCCTGGCCGTGGCGCTTGGCCTTGAAGTGCTCCTTGCTGGTCGGGCGCTTAGCAGCGGTGCCGTCACCCGGCTTGAGCCGCCTGAGCCCGTAGTCCACTTCGATCCTGCGGGCCTCCTTCTGGACAGCGCGCTGGTCGTAGCCGCGGCTCGGACGCCGGCCGTCCTGGCTCACCAATGTGGCGGCGATGTGGATGTGGTCGTCCGCGTGGCGCACCGCCACCCACCGGCACGCCTCCTCATCCCCGTCGGGCACGATGCCGGCGGCGGCCACGATCCGGCGCGCCACATCCGCCCACTGCTCGTCGGTCAGGATCGGGTCCTCGGGGGCGGCACGGACGGGGCAGTGCCACACGGTGTGCTTGGGTGCCTTGTCGCCCAGCATCTTCACGGGCTGGTCGAGCTGCGCGGCGAGCTGGTCCGCCACGTCCTTGGGGTTGCGGTGCGGGCTGCGGCCGGGGTCGGGGGCGAAGTCGTTCCAGGAGGCCACCAGGTGGGGGTCGATGTGCTCGTTGGCCCGGCCCTTGCCGAAGAGGTAGCCGATCGTGCGGCGCGTGGCGTGTGGGCCCTTGCCGAGGATGATCTTGGGTATCAACGGCTCACCGACCCGTGGTCACGTGAACGATGGCGTCGTCCACTTCAGCGATCGATGTCTCGACGTGGTCCAGGAGCCGTTGGACGGTGTCGTGGTGGGGCCAGGCACCGTCCTCGTTGAGGTGCCGGGTGAGCTGGTTGAGGTTGTTGCCGACCATGGCGAGCTGGCGGTTGGCATCCATCAGCGTCTTGACCGCGGCGCGATAGTCGGCGACCGCAGCGGTGGGGGCATCGGAGCGGGCAGCGGCGAGCGAGCTTTCGGCCACGTAGCCGCCGAGCGCCATGTGACTCAGTTCAGCGGCCTTCTGGACGAGGCCGAACTCGTTGTCGCTGTAGCGGGGATACACACGCTTCTCACGCGGCTGCGGCTCTCGCAGACGACGATGAGGGGCAGGCGTCTGCGGTGCGCTCGGTGAGGACTGACTGGCCCCTCCTTCGGTCGGCTCCCCTGGGCCGGCCGACTCCGGCGCCCCCTCGGCGCCGGTTGCCTCCGCCCCCTCTGGGGCGGAGGCCGGGTAAGGACTCCTTACCCGACAACTTGCTGCGTCTGAAGCTGGGGTGGTGATCGTCTGCTGTGTTGAGGGGAGCTGGGGTTCGTCATCGACGTCGTGCATGTGGGCTCCTGCAAACGGTGGGAGTGAGGGCCCGCCCCTCTCGTGCTGATGCGCGGGAGAGGCGGGCGGGGACGACGAGGGCTATGGGGGCCAACCGGTTCATGCGGCGGCTTCGTCGAGTTCGGCCTGCAGCAGGTTCTTGACTTCATCCAGGCGGCTGCGGGAGATGCCGAATCCCTTGTCCCGGATTGCCTTTTCGATGTGGCGGCGCGAGACGCGCCCGGCCCGGCCGAGGGGGGCGGTGCGGCCGATGTCGATGGCCTGCTCCAGGGAAAGGCTTGGCTGGTTCCCTCCGCGCCTACCGTGCTGCTGCGCGGTCACCGCCACTTGCTTGATCGCCGGCCCATCCACGGCGTTGACGTTCGTAGCGGGAGGCGGTGCTGTGGCACTGGCCTTGTTTCCCCAGACTGGTGTGTGGCCCTTGTTGTCGCTGTGGCCCTCGCTGTCGTGGCCGTCGGCGGCGGTCGGGCGCCGGGCGACAAGGAGGTAAAGGTGAACGGCCCCGGCCAGGGCGAGTGGGGCGATGACAGAGATCACGCCGACGGTGATGTCGTCGAGGGCAAGTCCTGTGTGGCGGGCCTGCTCGTTGAGGCGGATGGCATGCAGGACGTTGGCCCAAATGCTTGTGGCGGTCGCGATGCCGACCAGCGCCGAGACGTAGAGGCGGGCGGATAGAGGCGCTTGCCGCAGGGTGAGCAGGGCGCCGATCCCGATGGCGATGAAGCCGTCGATGACGAGCGGGAAGGCATAGGTGAGCGCCGGGTGGATGTGGCTGGCGGCGGCCATCTGGCGCAGGGCGTCGTAGGAGAGCGCGAAGGCCGCCACGGCCAGTAGCGCCACACCTGCACGGATCGCGACGGTCAGCGGCACCGGGGAAGCGGAGGGGGCGTTGAGCGGTGAAGGCAAGCGTGGTGCTCCAGGAAATGCGGGGCTGATGTGGCCGTGGCCTGAGGAGACTCGTCGCGACTCGTTACACGCCTGGTCAGGGCAGGTACGGGTGCGTCGGTGATGTCGAGTCGACTCGTTGCAGGTCTCCGACTCGTCCCCGCGCTGACCTGCGTGGAGACGAGTCGAGACGAGTCGTGCCGGGTCAGGCGCCGGTCGTGGGTTCCGGCGTGGGCTCGGGGCAGTAGCGCGCCCAGGAGTCGGCGAACTGCAGGCGGGTGAAGCCCTTGGCTTGGACGTTGCCGTGGAAGCGGCGGGTGGCCGAGCTGATGCCGTACTCCTTGAGCAGGATCTGCAGGCCGCGAGGAGTCAGGCCGTTGGCGGTGTGCTCCGGCCAGGGCGTCTCGTCGTCCTGGTTGAGGATGTCGAGGAGACGACCGGTGCGGAGCGCCGGTGGATTGCCTTCGGTGGCGAAGGCGCGGCGGATGTCGGCCAGGAGGCGGATGCCCAGGCTGCTGCTGTCCTGGTCCTGCTCGGCCTCGTGCTTGGCCGTGACCCGGCAGGCGGTGCGGGCGAGGTCAGGCCACTGACCTCCCGCGAGGTCGGCGACGGACACCAGAGGCTGCCAGGTATCAGCCGCGCGGTCTTCGACCGGCATGGTCGGCGTCAGCTCCATCGCGTCGGCGTGGAGCGGTGCCAGCCATGCGACGAACCTGTCGCGCAGCGCGTGGAGGGCCGGGGTGTCACGGAAGGTGCGAAACTCCGCAACCTTCTCGCCCGGCCTGCGGCGCCGCATCCGGATGACGATCGACCGGTCCATGATCGTGTCAGGCAGGTCGCCGATGCCAGCGAGGGCTGCCATCGCGAAGGTGGGGAACTTCGCGACCTCGTGGTTGGGGCCGGAGACCCGGAGAGTGGGTCGGTTGCGCTGGTGTCCCGCGTTGAGCAGGCCGCGCATCTCTTCGTTCTTCTCCGCGACCTTCACCGAGCCGAAGAGCGTGTCGGCCTCGTCGACCAACAGGGTCGGCGGGGCGTCGGTGATCGACCGGAAGACCGCGGCAGCCGAGGCGTTGACCGTGATCAGCGGGTCGTGGACGCTCTCGGTGATCACGTCCAGGAGCCGCGACTTGCCGCACCGCTTGGCCGGCCCCACGACGGCCAGCCTCGGAGCGTGCTGCCATGCGGTCTGCAGATGGGTCGCCGCAACCCACAGGGTTACCGCCGTGAAGGCTTCCTCGCTCGGCAGCACGACATACCGACGGATCTGCTCCCGCAGTTCCGTCAGCACCTGCTCGCCTTCGGAGACCGGGGCGGGGTCGGGTATGACGGTCGGCGGCTCGCCCGGCGACGGCACGGAAGGGGCGTCACTAGGCTGGCCGGGGACGGCAACAGGCGGCCATACAGGCTTGTCGGAGTCGGAATAGGGCTCGGCTCCCGCATGTTCCACAGGGCAGCTCCTCGTCTGGCGGTGGCGGGCTTGCGCGCCCTTGCCGCCGGGTTGGTTCTTGACGGGCCGTTCGGGGTTGCTGGGGCCTCCGGCGTTGCACCGCCGGAGGCCCCTCCCCGTCTCGCGGACACCAGGCCATCGCGAGGGAACACGGACCGTACGTCCACCCCTGCCCACAGTCCAGCGATTCTGTGTCAGCTCAACGCAGAATCGCCTGCTACGCTGCCGCCCCTTCACGCCGCCAACCCGAGCAGATCCAGCAGATCTGCGGTGACGACGCGATAGGCGTTGCCGAGTCGCAGGACCTTGCACGGGTACGCACCCCGCTTCGCCAGCTCATAGCCCTTACTCCGGCCGAGCCCCAGGGCGCGATTACTGGTCTCCAGGTCAACGGCTACTGGAAGCGCAAGCAGATCTTCCCGGCTCATCCCGTTCATTCGTCCGGCAGCGGCGTTTTCGCGCATGCGGCATCCCTTTCGGTACAGCCGTCGGCGAACGCGGTCATCACGTCCGTCTCCAGGCGACCACCAACCAGGATCCTCAAGCTAATGTGTCTGAGTGACACAACACGGTAGCGATGATGATGAGGACGACTTCCCCGAGTGGGAGGACCGGATCAAGGCCAACGTGGCCGGCGAAGTCCGGCGGAGAAGGAAGGAGATGGGGTGGAGCGCTCAGGATCTGGCCGACCAGTGCGAGAGGCTCGGGCATCCCATCCCACGCAACGTGATCGCCAACATGGAGTCCGGACGCCGGGCCAGCCTTCCGCTGGTGGACGTCATGGTCCTGGCCGCCGCCCTGGAGACCTACCCGGCATGCCTGATCTTCCCCGTCGGGTACGTCGACCAGACCCAGGAATTGCCGTTCCAGGACCTCGTGCCCACCTGGGACGCCCTGCGGCGCTTCACCGGCGAGCAGGAAGTGCCCGGCTACGACGCGGGCCTCGTGCCCGACTTCGAAGCTCACGCCAGCCTCGTACGCACCGCCTTGGCCGCACTCGATGAAGAAGAGCAGGCACGGTTCGCGGTCAAGACGGCAACCAGCCGTGCCCGGCAGGAAGAAGCTGAGCGCAAGCGGACCACGTACGCCGACCAGGCCATCTCGGCCAAGTACAACCTCCGCCACCTCCGTCGGGACCTCCGCGACGACGGAGCCACCCCGCCCGTCCTCCCACCCGCACTCAACGACGTCGACCCACCCGAAGCCGACGCCAACGCCACCCCGGAGGAACGCCTTTGAAGGGCTCCACCCACCGCCGCTGCTACTGCCGCGACCCCAAGACCGGCAAGCCGCTCGGCAAGAACTGCCCCAAGCTCACCAGCCGCAAGCACGGCTCGTATTCCATACGCCAGGAACTCCCGCCCCGCGAGGACGGCACCCGCCGCTCTTTCAGCCGCGCCGGCTACGAGACCCTCAAAGCCGCACAGGCCGACCTCAACCACATACGCGCCCTGCTCGGGCTCTCCCACGCCGACGACCCCGAGGGCCTGGCCCAGATCGCCGAGCTGCTGGAGAAGGTGGCGGACGAGAAGGCGCCCCTGCCGAACGTCGAAGAGACCCGGCGGCGCCTCAGCCACGGCCTGGACCTGACCAGCCGCCTCACTGTCGGCGACTGGCTGGACATGTGGCTGGCGGGCAAGAAGGGGCGACCGAGTGCCATCAGCCGCGACGAGGGCAACATCCGCCTCCACCTCAAACCGCGGATCGGACACCTCCGCCTTGACCGTCTTCGCGTCAGCCACCTGTCGGAGATGTTCGAGGCCATCGCCGAGGCCAACGTCGACATCACCGAGGCAAATGCCACCCGTCGCAGGGCAATTGAGGACCTGGCCGAGATTCCCTGGAAGGGTCGCGTCCACCGCGCCCGCCGCCAGGTGTTGAAGGCTGCCATCGCTGAGATGGATCCCTTCCGCCGCGTCGTCACTCCAGCCACGCGTCAGCGCATCCGCTCCACGCTGCGAGCCGCGTTGAACGCTGCGATCGCCCAGCAGCTGATTACCTTCAACGCGGCCTCCCACGTCGAGTTGGAGGCCGGCAAGCGCCCCAAGGCTCTGGTGTGGACAGAGGAGCGCATCCTCCACTGGAAGCGCACCGGCGAGAAGCCCTCGCCCGTGATGGTCTGGACGCCGGAGCACACCGGCCTCTTCCTCGACCACGTCGCCGAGGACCGCCTCTACGCGCTGTGGCACCTGATCGTCTTCCGTGGACTGCGGCGAGGCGAGGCGTGCGGGCAGAGGTGGACCGACACGCACCTCGACGACGGCCGCATCACCGTCGCCAAGCAACTCGTCGTGCACGGCTGGGAGGTGTACGAGGACGATCCCAAGACCGACGCGGGCGCTCGGACGATCGCGCTCGACTCAGACACGGTCCGGGCCCTCAAACGGCACCGCATCCAGCAGGACGCGGACCGCGAGGAGTGGGGCAGCGCCTGGGCGGAGACCGGACGCGTCTTCACCAAGGAGAACGGCGAGATGCTCCACCCCGCCAACGTCACCCGCCGCTTCATCGAGCTGTGCGAGGAGATCGGCCTCCCGCCGATCCGGCTCCACGACCTGCGCCATGGGGCGGCGACTCTCGCCCACGCGGCCGGGGCCGACCTGAAGGACATCCAGGAGATGCTCGGCCACTCCTCGATCGCCATCACGGCGGACACCTACACGAGCTTGCTGCCGGAGACCGACCGGGCAATCGCCGAGGCCGCCGCCCGCCTCGTCCCCCGCGCACGCCCGACGAAGCCGACCACCACGACCGAAGCGGACGAAGAACCCGGAACCGAACCTGAAGCCGTGACAAACGGTGCCGGAAAATCCGCGGCTGAGCGCGGCCCTGCTGCCCCATCCGCTCACGCACCGCGCACGCAAACGGCCCCGGACGAGGAGTCCGAGGCCGAATAGAACGCCTCCCTGGGGAGAAACCCCAGGTCAGCGCGGCACGCTCAGAGCCCCCTGTCGGATTCGAACCGACGACCTTCGCTTTACAAGAGCGGTGCTCTGGCCAGCTGAGCTAAGGAGGCGTGCGTGAAGCAGTGTACCCAGGCTCGCCGGATGCCCGTCCCCAATTCGTGACTGCCGGGCTACTGACACCGGGGCCGGGCCCGGGTAACGTCACGGAGAGTCCATATAAGTGGACTACACCACTCCTTTTACTCGGATCGTCCGGCACGTTCCTGCCGGTGAAGGGACTTTCACCATGGCTACGGTCACGTATGACCAGGCAACCCGTATCTACCCGGGTTCCGACAAGCCCGCCGTCGACAAACTGGACATCGCCATCGAGGACGGCGAGTTTCTGGTCCTGGTCGGCCCCTCCGGATGCGGCAAGTCCACCTCCCTGCGCATGCTCGCGGGGCTGGAGGACGTCGACGGAGGCGCCATCCGCATCGGGGACCGCGATGTCACCCACCTTCCGCCCAAGGACCGGGACATCGCCATGGTGTTCCAGAACTATGCGCTTTACCCGCATATGACGGTCGCGGACAACATGGGCTTCGCGCTCAAGATCGCCGGCGTGCCGAAGGCCGAGATCCGGCAGAAGGTCGAGGACGCGGCCAAGATCCTGGACCTGACCGAGTACCTGGGGCGCAAGCCCAAGGCGCTGTCCGGCGGTCAGCGGCAGCGCGTCGCGATGGGCCGGGCGATCGTCCGTGAGCCGCAGGTCTTCCTGATGGACGAGCCGCTGTCCAACCTGGACGCCAAGCTGCGGGTGCAGACGCGTACGCAGATCGCGGGCCTCCAGCGCCGGCTCGGCATCACCACGGTGTACGTCACGCACGACCAGGTCGAGGCCATGACGATGGGCGACCGGGTCGCCGTGCTCAAGGACGGTCTGCTGCAGCAGATCGATTCGCCGCGGAACATGTACGACCGGCCGGCGAACCTGTTCGTGGCCGGGTTCATCGGGTCGCCCGCCATGAACCTGGTGGAGGTGCCGATCACCGACGGCGGCGTGAAGTTCGGCAACAGCGTGGTGCCGGTCAACCGCGAGGCGCTGGCCGCGGCCGCCGACAAGGGTGACCGGACGGTGACGGTGGGCGTGCGCCCCGAGCACTTCGACATCGTCGAGCAGAACGGCGCCGCCGCGCAGGCGCTGTCCAAGGAGAGCGCGGACGCACCGGCCGGTCTGGCCATCACCGTCAATGTCGTCGAGGAGCTCGGCGCCGACGGCTATGTGTACGGCACCGCGGAGGTCGGCGGCGAGGTCAAGGACCTGGTCGTACGGGTCCACGGCCGGCAGGTCCCGGACAAGGGCACCCGGCTGCACGTCGTGCCGCGGCCGGGCGAGACGCACGTCTTCTCGACGTCGTCCGGGGAGCGCCTCACCGACTGACATCGGGACGGGCATGGAGTGAGAGCGGCGGCGGTCCGGGGTAGCACTCGGTACCGCCGCCGCTGTGCTGCCCGACTACGCGGCATTGCCACTACAGGGACATAACCGGGCTTTTCCTACCAGTGCGTCAACATCAGTACCGCACCGACGGGCCATTACATCCCTCGATATGGTGACCAAATGTCGCCAAATCATCACTCCTCGCTACCATCTCGACCGTGAACTCCGCAGCCCGCCGCATCGGCAGAACTCTCGCCCTGGTCCTTCCCGTCGTCCTCGTGCTGTCCGGGACCCTCGCGGTCACCCGCGTCCCCTGGGCATCGACGGCCACCGACTCACAGGTGCTGACCGCCTCCTCCGGAAGCGCCGCCACCACGGCCGCGCACAGCACCCCCGAGGAGGCCCTGCGCAAGCGCCTCCTGGTCGAGCTCCAGGAGAAGGATCCGGGGACCGCCCTGACCCACCTCCAGGAGGCGACCACCAAGCGCCCCTCGCTGGCCAAGCACTGCGCTTCGATCGCCCGTGACCTCGGCCGTGCCGCGGTCGCCAAGTACGGCGCCGCACACCGCGCCCAGGCCTTCTCCCGCCCGGTCTGCGACACCTCCTTCGCCACCGGCGTCGCCGCCGCCCAGTGACCCCCGCTCGCACCGCATAGGGTGCGCACCATGACAGGTGCCCAGCATCCTCACCCCACGCAGGCCGTGGTCCTGGCCGGCGGCCAGGGCTCACGTCTCCGCCCGTACACCGACGACCGCCCGAAGCCGATGGTCGAGATTCCCGGTACCGGGACCCCGATCATCGGCCATCAGCTGAACTGGCTGGCCGCCGAAGGCGTCACGGACGTGGTCGTCTCCTGCGGGCATCTCGCCGGCGTCCTCCAGGACTGGCTGGCCGACGCCCAACTCCCCCTGCGCGTCACGACCGTTGTCGAGACCGAGCCCCTGGGCCGCGGCGGCGGGCTCAAGTACGCAGCCGGCTCGCTGCCCCGCCCGGACGAGCCCTGGTACGCCACCAACGGCGACATCTGGACCCGCTTCCCGCTCCGCGAGATGGCCGCCTTCCATCACGAACGCGATGCCGAGGCCACCCTCGCGCTGGCCCGCCCGCACATCCCCTGGGGTGCCGTGGAGACCGACGCGTTCGGGCACGTCCTGGACTTCATCGAGTCGCCGCCCTCGCCGTATCTCATCAACGCCGGCGTGTACGTCTTCTCCGCCGCCTTCACGGACCTGCTCCCCACCCGCGGCGACCACGAGCGCACCACGTTCCCGCGCCTCGCCCGCGAACGCCGGCTGGCCGGCTTCCCGCTCCCCCAGGGGGCCTACTGGCGTGCCATCGACACCGCCAAGGACCTCACCGAGGCCGCCAAGGAGCTGAGCGCGCAGGGGTGTTGAGGGCGACACAGGGGCGGGGCGGCGCAGGGGCGGGCGGCGCACGTTGAGGGCGCTGCACGCGCGTTGAGGGTGGCATTCGCCCATGGGGCTTTCCTTGCGTCCCGTACCGGCACGGCCCGCCCGTCGCCACGCGCCCCGTACTCCCCGGGCTCCCCGTACTCCCCGGGCTCCCCTTGGTCGCCTCTCGCTCGCCGCCACGTTCTGGGTCGCCACGTTCTGGGTCGCTACATCCTCACCGCCGCGTCCTCCGCCGCCTTCCGGCGCCCCGTACATGCCTTGCACGTGCCTCGTACGTGCCTCGTACGTGCCTCGTACGTGCCTCGTACGTGCCTTAAGACATGCCTGTCCCCGACCACTCCGCCCTCCCCCGTACTGGCCGAGGGAAATGGGCCGTACGGAGCGAGCGGGGCGATCGGGGACAGGGGCGGGGGGACCGGTCAGCCCAGGAGGCCGCCCAGGGCGTCGCGGCCGGAGTCGCCTCCGGAGCCGCCGTTTCCGGAGCTTCCGGTGCCGGTGGTGCCGCCGCCGGTGCCGCCCGCGCTGGTGGGCACCCTGCTCGGTACCGGAGCGTGGCGGGTCGGCGGGTTCTGCTGGGGTGCGCTGGTGGTCGCCCCGGGCTGCTGGGAGAGGCCGCTGGTGCTGCCGGACGACCGGCCGGTGCCGGGTGCCGATGCCGACGGGGTGCCGGGCTTGTGGGCCTTGCGCGAGGCGTCCGCGGAGGGCGTGCCGGGGCGCGGTGCGGCGCTGCCGGGGTGCCGCTTGCCGGGCCGGGCGGTGTGCTTGTCGGGGCGGGGCAGCGGGGAGCCGGGCAGGTTGTTGATCGCGGGCTCTCCGGGCCGCGGGACGGTCGCCACCGTCGCGGACCGCACGGCCCCGCCGAGCAGCGAGCCGATGAGCAGGGTCAGTCCGGCCACCATCGCGGTCATCATGGCGCCGCGGCGCAGCACCCGGCGCCGCAGGTCGGCGACCTCGACACGGGGGCCGAGCCGCCGCCAGGCCTCGCCGGCCAGCCGGCTGTCCATGGAGTAGACCGGGGCGCCCGCGATGATCAGCGGGCTCCAGGCGGCGAGGTAGATGATGTCGGGGGCGTCGTAGGCGGGGACGGTCCGCCAGCTGACGGTCATCAGCAGCGCCGCGGACAGCAGGGTGCCGATCGACGCGGCGACACGCTGCCACAGCCCGCAGATGGTCAGGACGCCGACGACTACCTGGAGGAAGGCGACGGTCAGGCCGGCGCCGACCGGGTGCGAGACCGCGAAGTCCCGCAGCGGCACCGCCAGCGCCCAGGGGTCGAGCGACTGCAGCCACTTGACCATCGAGCCCCGCTCGCCGCCGTCGAAGTAGACGGGGTCACAGAGCTTGCCCATGCCGGCGTAGACGGAGATCAGGCCGAGGAAGATCCGCAGCGGGAGGAGGACGACGCCGAGGTTCATCCGGCGGCCGGGGTAGTACGCATGCCGCACGGACTCGGCGCCGCGCCGCTTGCCGCCGGGGTCGTAGCCGTCCGGTGCCTCGAACCGGTCGTCGTCGTAGGCGTCGTCGTAGCCGTCGTCGAGCCGGCCGTGGTCGCGGTAGGGGGTGTTCCGGTAGGGGTGGTCGCTGTCGTAGGCGCCGCCCACGGGGCGTACGCCGCGCAGCAGGGAGTCGGGCTCGGTGGGGCCGCGCTGGCCGATCACCGTCTGGGCGGGGGCGCCGTCGCCGAGGCGGATCCGGGGCAGGACCTGGGTCGTGCCGATGTCCTCGCCCTGGCCGCCGTCCAGGCCGATGCCCGAGTCGCGCACCGCGTGCAGGAGTTGGGTGGTGGCGCCGGCCGTGCCGCCCGGTGCGGTGCGGCCGCTCCACACCACGGGTGCCCGGCGTCTGGCACCGGCGGCCGAGCTGCGGAGGGCGGGGATGTGCGCGGAGTCGGCCACGGCGTGGCGCTCCGCGGGCGCGGCGAGCTGTACGCGGAAGCTGGCGTGGTTGACGATGACCTGCGCGGGATCGCACGGCACCTTGACCGAGCTCAGGCCCGGCTCGTCATCGAAGCCCGGCGAGCGTCCCCCCGTAGGCGTGCGGGGTGTTCTGGTGTCCACGCTCATCTAACCGAGTGACCCGCGCTTAAGACACTGCCTTGACCGGGTCGATCTGTCCGAGACCCGTCAAAAGATCACGGGATTCCGCAAAGATCTACGGTGGGTCAGGTCTTGCCCCAGGGTGTGGCGCGGTCCGCACCGTCCGCCCTGGGGCACCTGGACTCAGCCGCGGCGGCGCGCCGCCTCCCACAGGACGACACCGGCCGCGACACCGGCGTTCAGCGACTCGGCGCCGCCCGGCATCGGGATCCGCACCCGTACGTCACAGGTCTCGCCGACCAGCCGCGACAGGCCCTTGCCCTCGCTGCCGACCACGATGACGACCGGGCCGTCCAGCGCCTCGACGTCCTGGAGCTCCAGCTCGCCGTCGGCGGCCAGGCCGACGACCGTCAGACCGGCCTTCTGGTACGACTCCAGGGTCCGGGTCAGGTTGGTGGCGCGGGCGACCGGCGTCCGGGCCGCGGTGCCCGCCGAGGTCTTCCACGCGCCGGCCGTCATGCCGGCCGCGCGGCGCTCCGGCACGACCACGCCGTGGCCGCCGAAGGCGCACACGGAGCGGACGACCGCACCGAGGTTGCGCGGGTCGGTGACGCCGTCGAGCGCGACGATCAGCGGGTCGTCACCGTCGTCGAAGGCGGCCGCGGCCAGGTCCTCGGGGTGGGCGTAGTCGTACGGCGGGACCTGGAGGACCAGGCCCTGGTGGTTGAGACCGTTGGTCATCCGGTCCAGCTCGGGGCGCGGCGCCTCCATGAGGTTGACGTCGCCGCGCTCCGAGGCGAGCTGGAGTGCGGCGCGCACCCGCTCGTCGGTGTCGATGAACTGCTGGACGTAGAGGTTGGTCGCGGGCACCCCGTCGCGCAGCGCCTCGAAGACCGGGTTACGGCCGACGACCAGCTCGGCGGTGCCCTTGGCGCCACCGCGGCGCGGCGCCGGGCGGCGCGCCGCGGCCTGCTTCGCCTTGGCGTTGGCGACGCGGTTCTTGACGTGCCCCTTACGAGCGGACGCGGGCGGGGTCGGGCCCTTGCCCTCCAGGCCCCGGCGCCGCTTGCCGCCGCTGCCGACCTGCGCGCCCTTCTTGTTGGACGTGCGGCGGTTCCTGCGCTGGCTGTTGCCGGCCATGGGTCACCTGTTTCTTCACTGCTCTCGACGTCTCGCGACGTGGAGTGGGTACGTACGTATGGATTGAGTGTCGCCCGCGGCCACCGGGGCGGTCGAATCCGGGTGGCCGGCAGCGGGCGGGACGGGGGTCAGGACAGCGACCACCGGGGGCCCGAGGGAGTGTCCTCGATGGCGAGTCCGGACTGCTGGAGCTGGTCGCGGATGGCGTCGGCGCTGGCGTAGTCCTTGCGGGAGCGGGCGGCCTGGCGCTGGTCGAGAACGAGGCGGACCAGCGAGTCGACCACGCCGTGGAGGTCCGTACCGCGGTCCGTGTCGCACGACCAGGCCTCGTCCAGCGGGTCCAGGCCGAGCACGCCGAGCATCGCCCGCAGCTCGGCCAGCCGGGCCACCGCCGCTTCCTTGTCGTCGGCGCTCAGCGCGGCATTGCCCTGCCGGACGGTGGTGTGCACGATCGCCAGCGCCTGCGGGACGCCCAGGTCGTCGTCCATCGCCTCGGCGAAGGCCGGCGGCACCTCGGCGGCCGGCTCGACCGGCCCGGCCTTCTCCACGACCCGCTGCACGAAGCCCTCGATCCGCGCGAACGCGGACTCCGCCTCGCGCAGCGCGTCCTCGCTGTACTCGATCATCGAGCGGTAGTGCGGGGTGCCCAGGTAGTAGCGCAGCACGATCGGGCGCCAGCGCTTGACCATCTCCGAGACCAGCAGGGAGTTGCCCAGCGACTTGGACATCTTCTCGCCGCTCATGGTGACCCAGGCGTTGTGCGCCCAGTACGCGGCGAAGTCGTCGCCGAAGCCCTTGGCCTGCGCGATCTCGTTCTCGTGGTGGGGGAAGATCAGGTCGATGCCGCCGCCGTGGATGTCGAAGGCCTCGCCCAGGTACTTGTGGGCCATCGCCGAGCACTCCAGGTGCCAGCCGGGGCGGCCGCGGCCCCAGGGGGTCTCCCAGCTGGGCTCGCCCTCCTTGGCGGCCTTCCACATCGCGAAGTCGCGCGGGTCCCGCTTGCCGGTCTCCCCCTCGCCGGAGGGCTGGCGGAGGTTGTCCAACTCCTGGTTGGACAGCTGGAGATACCCCGGGAACGACTTCACGTCGAAGTAGACGTTGCCGTCCGCGGCGTAGGCGTGGCCGCGCTCGATGAGGCCGCGCATCATCTCGATCATCTCGGGGATGTGGCCGGTGGCGCGCGGCTCGTAGGTCGGACGCAGGCAGCCGAGGGCGTCGTAGGCCGTATTGAAGGCGACCTCGTTCTCGTAGCCGACCGCCCACCACGGGCGGCCCTGCTCGGCCGACTTCTTGATGATCTTGTCGTCGATGTCCGTGATATTGCGCACGAACGTCACGGCGTAGCCGCGGTGGGCGAACCAGCGGCGCATGATGTCGAAGTTCAGTCCCGACCTGATGTGCCCGATGTGCGGGGCGGCCTGCACGGTCGCGCCACACAGGTAGATCGAGACACAGCCCGGCACGAGCGGGGTGAAATCGCGAATCTGCCGGGCGCTGGTGTCGTACAGGCGAATCGTCACGGAACCAGGGTAGTCGGAACGAGGCAGTGCCCCGCGACCCATTGGGCCACGGGGGAAGGGATCCGCGACAACCGTCCGATTCGCCGTAATTGCCCGGCAGTCATAGTCGTATTGCCCGGCGTCTCCGGCGGGTCCGGCGTCCGGTCAGATGCTGCCGACCACCTTGCGCGGGGTGATCCGGACCACGACCCGCGGGGCGTCGTCGGCCGCGGCGGGATTGAAGTCGGCGTACGGCTTGCCGGTGTACTTCTGCGACAGCTCGTCGATCAGCTGCTGCCCGCCCTCGGTGGTGAGCGAGGCGGAGCCGCGCACCTCGGCGTAGGTGTACGGCGCGTCGAAGGGCTGGATGAGGACCGAGACGCGGGGGTCGCGCCGGATGTTGGCCTCCTTGCGGCGGCCGACGGTCGTCGAGAACAGCAGATCGTCGCCGTCCCGCTTCACCCAGACCGGGGAGAGCTGCGGGCTGCCGTCGGGCTGGATCGTGGCCACGGTCACGAAGACCGGGGAGTCCAGGAGCTTCTTGAGGTCGTCGGACAGGGTGGCAGTCACGAGGGGTCCTTCCTGCAGGCCGTTCCGGTGGACACGAACACTCCGATCCTCCCCCAACACCCGTGCGGCGCCCGGAATTCCCGCGCCATACGGGGGAATGCCGGGCGCCGCGGCGCACCTCGTGCCGGAACGTGGCCTCAGGCCGTGGTGTCCGTCCCTGGTGTCAGGCCGTACGGAAGACGATCGCCGTGGCGACCGCGGCAAGGCCCTCGGCGCGGCCGGTCAGCCCCAGTCCGTCCGAGGTCGTCCCGGAGACCGAGACCGGCGCGCCGACGGCCGCCGACAGCGCCTTCTGCGCCTCGTCCCGCCGCTTGCCGACCTTGGGGCGTACGCCGATGACCTGCACCGCGACGTTGCCGATGGTGAAGCCCTCGGACCGGACGATCCGCGCGGCCTCGGCCAGCAGCGTCACACCGGAGGCGCCGGACCACTCGGGGCGGCCGGTGCCGAAGTGTGCGCCCAGGTCACCGACGCCGGCCGCCGAGAACAGCGCGTCACAGGCCGCGTGTGCGGCCACATCGCCGTCGCTGTGGCCGGCCAGGCCGTATCCGTCGCTCTCCGCGGCGTCCCAGAGCAGCCCGGCGCACCAGAGCTCCCGGCCCTGCTCGAAGGCGTGCACGTCGGTGCCGATGCCCACGAGCGGCAGCCCGGGGAGCCCGGCGGCGGGGCCGGTCGCACGCTGCTCAGACATAGCCATCGGTGGCCCTCCTGCGGGCGAGTACGGCCTCGGCCAGGACCAGGTCCAACGGCCGGGTCACCTTGAATGCCTCTTCGTGGCCGGGAACGACCACGACCGGCGATCCGAGCCGTTCGACCAGCCCGGCGTCGTCCGTGGCGCCCTCGCCCTCGACGACGGTGTCGTGCGCCTTGCGCAGTGTCGCCAGATCGAAGCCCTGCGGGGTCTGCACGGCACGCAGCAGGGCCCGCTCCGGGGTGCCGACCACCGGCTCGGGGGTGCCCGGCGGCTGCGGCTCGACCTGCTTGACGGTGTCCGCCAGCGGCAGCGCGGGGACGACGGCGGGCGCACCGGCCCGCACGGCCGCGATCACCGCGTCGACGGTGTCTGCCGGCACCAGCGGCCGCGCGGCGTCATGCACCAGCACGACCTCGACGGTGTCCGGGAGCGCCGCCAGACCGCGCTGTACGGACTCCTGGCGGGTCTCTCCGCCGGCGACGACCACGAGGTCGGTGCGCTCGGCGAGCGGATGCTCGTGCAGGAGGCGGCTGACCTCGGCGGCGCCGTCGGGTGGGGCGACCACCACGATGAGTGAGACGGCACGGGAGGCGGCCATCGCACGGACGGCGTGCACCAGCATCGGGGTGCCGCCCAGCGTGCGCAGCGCCTTGGGGGTGCCGGGACCGAGCCGGACACCGCGGCCGGCGGCGGGAATCACCGCGGCGGTACGGGCCGGGCGGGAGGGATCTGACATCGATGGCTCCGGAGTCCGGGGCGAGCCCGGAATTGACGCAGACAGGTTTGTTTCCTCGGACGGGGTGGGTATGGCCTGGGAGTGCCCCCCGCTCGTAGAGCATGGGGTAGTGCCGGGCACGACGCCTCGACCGGACCCTTCCGTGACGCGGTCGAGACAGCCGCCCGGGCCCGGCACGCCACAGTGAATCGGCGATCCGTCGGCGATCTCAGCGAATCGCCGATCCGCCAGCAGATATGCCGCAGCGCCCGGCAACGGACCACTCCACTTGGGAAGCGGTCGTCACTCGGGCACCGCGGCATTACTATGTCGGCGCTGTCGTCGCTGCGCCGGACACTTCGTCGGCGGAAGCGTGACCCGCGCATGCATGATCCACACACACTTGACCAGCACACGCTTGACCCACACACAGCGTCGTCAGGACGCGAGTACCTCGTCGAGCAGGGCCTCGGCCTTGTCCTCGTTGGTGTTCTCCGCGAGGGCGAGCTCGCTCACCAGAATCTGGCGCGCCTTCGCGAGCATCCTCTTCTCACCGGCGGAAAGCCCACGCTCACGCTCACGCCGCCACAGGTCGCGCACCACTTCGGCAACCTTGATCACATCGCCGGAAGCGAGCTTCTCAAGATTTGCCTTGTAGCGACGGGACCAGTTCGTCGGCTCTTCGGCATACGGTGCACGAAGCACCTCGAAGACCCGGTCCAGCCCGTCCTGACCAACCACGTCGCGTACGCCGACGAACTCCGCATTGTCCGCTGGCACACGAACAGTCAAGTCGCCCTGGGCGACCTTCAGCACCAAGTAGGTCTTGTCCACGCCTTTGATCTGGCGAGTTTCGATGGCCTCGATCAGCGCGGCCCCGTGATGGGGATAGACCACGGTGTCGCCAACCTTGAACGTCATGTGACAGGTACCCCTTCCGTGGCTATCCATGCTAACACGGGAACGGGCCGTTCTGAATGGCGTTTTCGCAGGTCAGGGCATATCTCGGGGCTTGACAACAGCAACCGGAACGTGCTGCGAGGGGTCGCGGAAGGCGGGTATTCGCAGGTCGGAGGGGCTGCACGGGTGAGTGGAAACATGCCCGTCACGTACCGAGAAGGCGGGGTTCGAGAGGTCGAACGTCCCGATTTGCGCAGATCCGCATGAGCGAGTTCCGCTACTCCGTTCGGCCGCTCACGGACCTCTCCCGAGCGATTCCCGAATTGATCAACAGCCGACGGTCGATGAGTGTGATCAATTCCGCGAGGCCTTCACATTCTCTGCGAATACTGCTTTTCACCGGGGGGGTCTGGCTGCCCTCACCCGAACGGCCGCTCGTCGAATTTCCGCCACGTTCTCGGTGCGCGTTCTCGTGGTGCGTCCGGAACTGTGCGGCCGGAACTGTGCGGCGATCTGTGCGGCGAAGTGCGCTCCGTCGGTGGAGCGATCCGTGTCCTCTTCCGTGGGCCGCTCTCCGGTCCGTTCCGGGGCTCGTTCCCCGTGCCGTTCAAACCGGGCGCGAGCAGCGGTGACGGGGCCTGAGTGCGCTGGGGGCGGGTCGGGTGCGGCGGCGTGAGGACGGCTCGGTAACCTAGCGGCGCTGACACACCCTTAGGGCGGCTTTACGCACCCGTCGTCATGACGCGTACGCAGTGCCGCCCCAGCCGTCCATCCGCGACCGGGCACGAAGTTCGGCCGCCGTAGCTCGTCAAGGAGATGCCGCCGCCGTGAGCCGCAGCCTTCGACGCGGCGTCCTCGCCGCCACCGTCCTTTCGCTCTCGATCGCCACGCTGTCCGCGTGCGGGGCCGGGAACGATGCCCAGACGCTGCAGGTCAAGCCGGACAACGCCGCGACCTCCGTCGGCGACATCAAGATCCAGAACGCGTCCGTCATCACCCAGCCCGATGTGAACGCCAAGGGCCCGGCCGTGATCTCCGCGACGGTGTTCAACAGCGGCACCAAGGACCAGAAGCTGACTGCGATCTCCGTCGACGGCACCGGCCAGTCCGCCAAGCTCTCGCCGGCCGGTTCCCGCTCGGGCACGGTCACCGTGCCCGCCGGCGGCTCCATCGTGATCGGCGGCAAGGGCGACGCCTCGGCCGTCCTGGCCAGCGGCCGGGAGGCCGTCAAGGACGGGAACGCCCAGCCGCTGACGTTCGCCTTCAGCGCGGCCGGCAAGGTCGGGATCAACGCCTATGTCGTCCCGGCGAAGAGCTACTTCGCGGGCTACGGGCCCTCCCAGCTGCCGCAGCCGTCCGGTTCGCCGTCCCCGTCGGGCTCCGGGAAGCCCTCGGCGTCGGGCAAGCCGTCCGGTTCGGCCAGCCCGTCCCGTTCCGCGAAGCCCTGATGACGCCCGGCGGTCACTGACGCCGGCCCGTCGCAGCAACGCGTCAGGGGCGCCCCTCCGGCTCGGAGGGGCGCCCCTGACGCGTACTACGGCTTGGCCCGCCCGGGCGGCGCCGGCTGAGCTGCTCAGGCTGCGTTTTTACGGCTCGAACTTGTACCCCAGGCCGCGGACCGTGACGAGGTAGCGCGGCGCGCCCGGGTCGGGCTCGATCTTGGCGCGCAGCCGCTTGACGTGCACGTCCAGGGTCTTGGTGTCGCCCACGTAGTCGGCGCCCCAGACCCGGTCGATGAGCTGCATCCGGGTCAGCACCCGGCCGGCGTTGCGCAGCAACATCTCCAGGAGGTCGAACTCCTTGAGGGGCAGATCGACCTTGCCGCCGGAGACCGTGACGACATGGCGGTCCACGTCCATCCGGACCGGGCCGGCCTCCAGGGCCTGCGGGGTGACCTCCTCCGGCTCGCCGCGGCGGCGCAGCACGGCGCGGATGCGGGCGACGAGCTCGCGGGAGGAGAAGGGCTTGGTGACGTAGTCGTCGGCTCCTATCTCCAGGCCGACGACCTTGTCGATCTCGCTGTCCTTGGCGGTCACCATGATGACCGGGACGTTGGAGCGGCCGCGCAGCTGGCGGCAGACCTCGGTGCCGGGCAGGCCCGGCAGCATCAGGTCGAGCAGGACGAGGTCGGCGCCGTTGCGCTCGAATTCGTCCAGTCCGTCAGGGCCCGTAGCCGCGATGGCGACCTCGAAGCCCTCCTTGCGAAGCATGTAAGACAGTGCGTCGCTGAACGATTCCTCGTCCTCGACGACGAGCACTCGGGTCACGGAAGGACCTCCGGGGCTGGGTGTGCAGGGAGCGGATCGTTGAAGGTCTCGTACGGGCGGTCCTCGTCGTCGAGGCCCTCCGCGGAGAGGTCGGCGGGCCGTTCGCGGTCGCGTACGGCCCCGGCTTCCGGGAGACGCAGGGTGAAGGTGGAGCCTTGTCCCTCAGCGCTCCACACCGTGACCTCCCCGCCGTGCGAGGCGGCCACATGCTTGACGATGGCGAGACCGAGGCCGGTCCCGCCGGTGGCGCGCGAGCGCGCCGGGTCCACGCGGTAGAACCGCTCGAAGATGCGGTCCCGGTCCTTTTCGGATATCCCGATGCCCTGGTCGGTCACCGCGATCTCGATCAGGTCGCCGCCGGGGGCGGAGACCCGCCGCCCGGCGATCCCGACGCGGGTGCGCGACGGGGAGTAGTTGACGGCGTTCTCGACGAGGTTGCCCAGGGCCGCCGCGAGCTGGCCGCGGTTTCCCCAGATGCTCAGGTCGGCGGTGCCGCCCTCGCGCCGCCCGCCGCCGATCCGGGCAGCGGACCCGTCGGGCCCGCCGATGGACGTGGCCATGGTGATCTGCTTCGCGCCGGCCTGCTGGCGGCAGCGGTCGATCGCCTCGGCGACCAGCTCGTCGACCCGGACCGGCTCGGCGTCCTCCAGCGGGTCGTCGTTCTGTACCCGGGAGAGGTCGATGAGCTCCTGGACGAGGTTGGTCAGGCGGGTGGCCTCGTTCTGCATCCGGCCGGCGAAGCGCTCGACGGCCTCGGGGTCGTCGCTGGCGTCCATCACGGCCTCGGAGAGCAGCGAGAGCGCGCCGACGGGCGTCTTGAGCTCATGGCTGACGTTGGCCACGAAGTCGCGGCGGACCGCCTCTATGCGGCGGGCCTCCGTGAGGTCCTCGACCAGCAGCAGGACGAGCCGGGAGCCGAGCGGGGCGACTCTGGCGGAGACCGCGAGCGCCTCGCCGCGGCCGGTGCCGCGGCGAGGCAGATCCAGCTCGACCTGGCGTATCTCGCCGTCCCGCCGGGTGTCCCGGGCCATCTGCATCATCGGCTCGACGGCGAGCTTGCCGCCGCGGACCAGCCCGAGGGCGTACGCGGCGGAGCTGGCCTTGACGACGGCGTCGGCCTCGTCGAGCACCACGGCCGAGGAGCGGAGCACCGACAGTACGGTGTCGACCCCGGGCGGCAGCACGGCGTCCGTGTGCAGGGAGGTACGGGTGGGTTTGGCCTGGTCGCGTTCGCTCCAGCGGAACGCCAGCATGGCGAAGACGCCGGTGCAGAGCCCGGCGATCGCAGCCACTGCGGCGACGGCCGCATCCACGTTCATGACTCCAGGTTATGCGCCGGGTCGGACACTTCCCCAGGGTTGCGAGGCGCTGCCCCAGCACCCGTCGCCCAGAGTTCACCGTGGCGTCCGCGCTGGTTCACTCCGGAGGTCGGACGCGGGCGGGCGGCTGCCGGCCGGGTGTCCCTTGGGGATACGCCGCGCGATCCGCGCCCGGCCGGAGGGTGGCCAGGTGAACCGCGCGGCCGGCCCCGCGGCAGGCGATGCGTCGCCCAGAATTCACCTTCGTGTCGGTGCCGGTTCACCCCCGGTGGCACCGCAGGTCGCGCGGCGCGCGCAGGGTGACGGTGCGGGTGCCGGAGCAATTCCGCACCGTCGCGCGACCGGACACCCGGAGTGACCGCGGGGTCGGCCCCGCCGGTACACCGGCACCGCGGAGTGGTTGCTCTGTGGGCCATCGCCCTCTTGGGATCCGGCTCGTGCGGGCACCGACCGTGAGAGCGTGGGCAGAGGTCACCTGTACCCCGTGCCACCTCCCACACCACCACTCGATGCGAGAGAAGGTCACAGATGCGGGACGCGTACCACGAGGAGCTTGATTCGATCGGCGAGGGCCTGGTCGAGATGGCCCGGCTCGTCGGCTCCGCGATCGGGCGCGCCACCACGGCGATTCTCGACGCGGACCTCAAGCTGGCCGAGGCCGTCATCGCCGCCGACGAGAAGGTCGACGACCTCCAGCGCGACCTGGAGGCCCGGGCGATCGCCCTGCTGGCGCGGCAGCAGCCGGTCGCCACCGACCTGCGGATCGTCGTCACCTCGCTGCGGATGAGCGCGGACCTGGAGCGCTCCGGCGACCTGGCCCAGCACGTGGCCAAGCTGTCCCGGCTGCGCTTCCCGGAGACGGCCGTACCGCAAGATCTGCACGCCACCATCCTGGAGATGGGGCAGCTGGCGCAGCGCCTGATGGCCAAGGCCGCCGAGGTCATCATCACCAAGGACGTCGACCTCGCGCTCCAGCTGGAGCAGGACGACGACGCGATGGACATGCTGCACCGCACCCTCTTCCAGCACCTGATGGACGACCGCTGGCAGCACGGCATCGAGACGGCCGTGGACGTGACCCTGCTGGGCCGCTACTACGAGCGCTTCGCGGACCACGCGGTCTCCGTCGCCAAGCGGGTCGTCTACCTCGTCACCGGCGAGCACGCCGACGAGATCGCCTCGTCGACGGCGGTGGAGGGCGCCTGACCGCGGCGGCGGGCGAAGGGCGGGAGTCCATTTCCGGTGCCACCGCGCGCGGTTGACTCATGCCTCCGCGCGCCGTTGACGCGCCTGCTCGCCCGGGCATGCAATGGGCACCAGGTGACCCCTAGGAGGCAATGCATGGCACCCATGGCGGACTCCCCCAACCCTGCGCCCCACGCCGACGACCCGACGGCCGTCGAGCGCCCACGGCTCCCGCTGCTCGGCGCCTGCGGCTGCGGTCCCGGCTGCAGCTGCGGCTGCCAGTCGGGCGGGCCGTGCCAGTGCGGCGGCGGCTGCTAGCGACCCCGACGGCACAGCGCGACCCCGACGGCACAGCTCGACGGCGGCCCCGACCGGTTGATCTTCCGGTCGGGGCCGCTGCCGTGGCCGACGTCTCGGTCCCGTCGTCCCCGGCCTACCGCGGCCCGCGGGCCGCGGTAGGCCGGGTCGAGCCGCACCCCGGGCGGCCGCCCGCCCCCGCACCGCAACGAGCCCCCCACCGACGGAGAAATCCGCAGGCAGGGGGCTCGACGGCGGGTGCTACTTCTTCTTCCCCTGGGTTTCGACCGCCCGTTTTTTGGGGCTGGTCAGCAGGGTGGGCACCTCAACTGGCCTGCGGCTGGGTGGTTGTTGGTGGTCGTCGTCTGTCGTTGCTTGTTGACCTCGGAGGTTCCAGACAGGTTCCGGCTCCGACCCGGCGGGTGCCGTCCGTCGACCGCTCAGGCATCGCTCTGGGCTGCCTGGTATGCCTCGTACTGAGTCCAGGCGCGTTCGAGCCTCGAAGGTCATGGCCCCAACGTCGTGCTTTCCGGGCAAGTCCACAGACTGCCCTGCGCGCCGAAAGCTTACGGGGCCGTGATCACCCGCGCCAAAGTAGCTCCCGGCCAAAGTCGTTCCGCCGGCCACTCGGAAAAAGATCGGGCCTAATTCCCGACTTCTGGCTTCGACGCTGTCTGCTGCACTTTGTACAGATTAGATGCCTTGAAAGTCTTCTTCTTCGGTGATCCACATCACTCCTTCAATTTCGGGAATTTCCACCTCCATGCCGCATAGACTTCTCTTTTTCCCGGCCCGGACGGCATGATCTACATTCCGGTTTGCGGGCGGACTGGTTCGTCAATGGCTTCACAAACGGGATTCCAAGACGAAAATGCCCGGGGCGCGGACCACGCCAAGATGCACCACTCGCCCCGCGGTGAGAAGATTGAGGTGAAGACTGGCCAATTGCAAGAGGTGTGTCATGTCCGACAAAACAGCGCCCGTAAGGAGCCGGGAAGACAACCGGTGGAATGAAGACGGAAGTATCACGACCACCACAACCGACGACTACGTCGGCGGCCGTCAAATCGTCAAGACGGTGACGACCCATGAAAGTCAGGGCCCCCTCCACGGTGAGCGAATTCCGGAAAGTCGTGAAACAACCATCATAGAGTTTTCTCCGGGTGGCAGTTCGGGGAAAATCTTGTTTCGCGAGAAGGTGGAGAAGGAGATCGACCTTGACAATCGTACAGTTTCGGGACACGCGGAAAGGACGTACCTTGAAGACGGCGGCCGAGAGGTCGAAGAACGCCAGAGCTGGGTGGGCGACCGCGATGGCAATCTGACTGTTACGACATCTCGGATCTCTCCGACGGGCGAGTCGACGGTCATCACAGAGACCATCGACGCCTCCGGCCGCGGGCGACGGAATACCGTCAAACCCAATGGGGAGGTTGTACCGGAAGACATCGATCTTGGCCCCGAGGAGCGTGACCCCAGCGCTTTTTGGGGAACCAACGACGACACCATCGCGGGTACCGAGGGCGACGGCCCCACCAAAGACGACAATGACGGCCCTAACGACGACGGCCCCACCAAAGACGACAATGACGGCCCTACTGACGACGGCCCCACAACCGTTGTCATCGGCGAAGACGGCCCTGGAGGTGAGGGCCCCGGACCGGCCGGCCCCTCGGGCGAGTCCGGGGGCAATTTCGGCCCAAATATTCCGGACCCCGCCGAAAATCTGCCTAAATAGGGGGCGGCGACCGCCTCGATGGCGCCGCATTCTTCAAGGTAGTCAAGTTGGCCCTGCCTTCCCTTGCATGAGGGCCAGTCTGGATCAGCGGAGACGTCCCGAGCGAGATCCCCGATGGCGTTGTGCTGATCGGCATGGGTCTTCAGCCACGCAGTGAAACCCTTCGGCTTGGGCATGTCCGCATCCTTCCGTCGCCGCATCGGAACTAACCCAATGACTGGCGCTCGGCGCGCTCGCACGTCGGCCGGCGCCAGGCTCGTCGGGAGCTCCCAACTCCGGCTGGGTACAGGCCGTCGACGCCTTGCCGCTTGTCGCGTCGCTTGTCGTCTGGTGTCGCTTGTCTTGTCTTGTCGCTTGTCGGCTCGCAGGTCAGAGCGCTTGTAGCCCCCCATACGAGTCTCTGGGGCCGATGTACGCATGAGGGGGCGACAAGCGACAAGTGGCTCGGTGGCAGTCGCATCGGGAAGGGCAAGAAGGAGCCGCTTCGCGGCGCGACCATCGGGCGGCGGCGTTGCCGCCGAAGAGCAAGAGGAGCACGCCTGGACCGTGGTGCTCTTCTTGCTTGTGCAGGGCGTCCACAGTCAGCGCCGTTCGCGGCTGAGGCGCTCTCTGTGCGCGCGTGAGGACGGCGCTTACCCTCCGGGGCAAGGCTCTGGCTGCCCCGCCGGTAAAGGCCGTCTGGTGGCAGTCCAGGCGGGCAGACGCCGCGCGGCGTAACCCATCGCCCCCCCGGCCTGGACTGCTACCACGGCTCTTCAGGAGGGGGTGGGCGGCCGTTTACACCGCGATCCCGCCCCCCTGAAAAGCCGTCCCTATCCTCTCTCCTAGAGAGTTGAGAAAAATAGCGTCCGCAGCGTCCGCCGGGCATCGCTCACCCCTTCTGACCTGTACTTTTCCTGCGGACGCTAAACAAAATGTTTAGCGTCCGCTAGCGTCCGCAGCGTCCGGGCACGCTCCGTTACTAAGAGCGTGTTTTAGCAGGTCAAGACGGCACTTAGCGGGGGCGGTTTGCGGACGCTGCGGACGCTGACGACTCCGGAATGCCGAAGAGACCACCCCCGGCGGCTGGGGGTGGTCTCTTCAACGCGGTCTCGCGACGCGGTGCGCGACGGCGCTTGGACCGCTGTTGGCCGCCGCGCGCGAGCGGAGCGAGCTGCCAAGGGTCGCGCGGCCGCAGGCCGCACCTTCTATCTCTCTTCCAACACCTTGAGCACCGACTCGGGGTCACCGGCATAGACAAGGTGGGGCTCTTCTGGCCCGGGGGGTACAAACCGGGTCCGGTAGCGGAGCAGGTCGCTTTCGGCGAAGTAGATCGAGTTCGGATCGGCCTCATGCTGGGCATTCCGCTTGCTCACGCGGGCCCAGAGTTCTTCGTGGCTCGTTTCCAGGTAGACCAGCACCGTGCTTGCGCCGGCGTCGGTCGCGATCGAACGCCAACGAGCACGGTCGTCCGGTGTCCAGAAGCCGTGGTCGACCACCACGTCATGCCCGGCCCGGAGTTGGTCGCGGAGCTCCTTGGAGATCTCTTCCAGTACCGGCTTTTCGAGAGTCGGGAAGACGCCTCGCGGGAAGTCGACCCCGTACACGCCATGTCGACGAAACATCTCTTCGTCAGGGCAAAGCCGTACGAAGCCGCGGGCGGTGAGTACGCGGGAAAGCGTCGTTTTGCCGGAGCCGGGGAGTCCTGCCATCAGCACGCAGAGCGGCCGGGAGCCGTTGTTGGCGGCCGTCACTGGGTAACTTCCGATTCGGTGCGCCATGTACGGCCAGGGCCCCCAAGGTCAACGCCGTACTCCACAACATTGCTCTCGCTGTCGACGAACTTCGCGGTCATCACGACTACGGGTTCCGCCGGCGGCTTCGCGGGGTCCAGCTCCAGGAGTTCCGCATCCTCGGACGTCAGTAGGCGCGCTGACGCGGTGTCGATCCTGTGAGTGATCGGTCGGCCGGTGGCCTGCGCGATGAGCTGTAGCGACGTTCCGCCAGTCAAGCGCTCGCTCGTCGCCAATTCTGGGACCAACTTCCCGTAGCGGGCGGGAATCCACGATGTGGAGTGCGCGACGATGCCATGCCGGTCGCGATACACGCGACGTCGCCTGATCACATCCGAACCGGGCGTGATGTCCAGTGCGCGCGCCACATCTGCGGGTGCCGGCACCACGGCGGCCTGGTGGGAGTCGGACCGTTCGCCGGATCCCCAGCTTGACCCGTTGCGGCGGCCTCGGTCCTGCCGCTGGGATCCCGAAGACATCGGAGAGGGGCGGTCGAGCACCTCTGTCCCGATCCCGTGAATGCCCCTGACAAGCCCATCGGTACGAAGCTTCCGCAACGCCTTTTCGGCGGTCGCGGTGCTGACCTTCCACTCCTGGGCGAGGTTCTTGATGCTCGGCAGAAGCGTGCCCGGCTCCAGCGCACCGGACGTGATCAGCTCCGTGTAGTGGGCGGCAATCTGCGCATACGGCGCCCGATTGTCGGCCTGATCCGACATCACGTCAGCTCCCTTGTCTCAGTCGATGACTTCCCTAGCGTACCGCTTGGCACCCTAGGGTGCCCTAGGGAACCTTAGGGATGTGCCCGCCGGGCGGATCGGTCGATCGGAGACCGCTTGTCTGGCGTGCGCTGAACGGCGAAACGTCCTGGTCAAGGCCAGGAAACAGCAAGGAGCGGCTCCTACCGCCAAGCAGATAGCCGCTCCCTGACCCTTGAAGGGGTACTTCCATCATGCCTGGAACCATCGCGGAACGTAGGGCCGAGCAGGGGACGCGACAGGGCAATGGTCCCGGTGGCCGGCGGTTACGTCAGGGTGAGGACATTCCGCTGACGGCCGAGCAGTCGGAGCGCCTGGGCGTTCTGTACGAGCGGCACGGTGCCCACCTGGTCGGCTACGCGCGGCGCAAGCTGATCAACTACGGCTTCAGCTTCGCCTCGGCGGAGACGCTGGCGGAGGACATCGCCCAGAACGCATGGGTCGAGATCTCGCGAACGGGCGCAAAGGACCTGCTGCGCGAGCAGCCTCTGAGCGAGAGCGACACGCGGTTCATCCTCTACGCGCGGGTAAAGACGCAGCTCGGCAAGCACTTCAAGCGGTCGTCCTCGCACGAGCGGCCCATTGACTTCAGCGACCCGGTCATCTGCTACGTCCTGGCCCCGATGGTGGAGGAGCAGTGCCAGCAGTGCCCCCTCGCTGATCCGTCCGAGGAGCTGCTGCGGCTGCTGGCCGACCTGCCCGAGCGGGAGCGCGAGGCGCTGCTGCTGCGGCTGGACGGCTGCCCGAACCTGGTCCTGGGCGACCGGCTGGGGTGCAGCATGACGACCGGCCGTCGGCTGGTCGACGCTGCGCTGGTGCGGCTTCAGATGCGCCACCCGGAGATGGCGCGCGAGCCTGTCCGGCTGGAGTCCCTTCCGGCCTGGCAGCGTGAGGCACTGGCCACACTGGACGACACCCGGCGTGAGGCGCTGCTGCGCATCGACGACCTGCCGCGTCAGGTCCTGCTCCTGCACCTGAGCGAGGGCCTGGACAGCAAGCAGATCGCCGCCCGGCTGGAAGTCGACCGCAACCTGATCATGGGCATGTACTCCTGCGCCACCTCGCTCAAGACGGCCGGACAGGTCACAGGCCAGGGCGCGTTCCGTGAGAAGGGCGCTGCTGCCCGCGCGCTGAGGGAGACGCTGCGCGGCGAGGTGGAAGCCCTGCCGCCGGGCGAGCGGGTGCCGGCGTCACGCGACCTTGCTGTCCGCTTCCAGTGCTCCGCGAAGACCGTGCGTGCCGCCATGAACGCGCTGCGCGCGGAGGGTCTGGTCGTCCTGCGCCGCCCGTACGGGCTGTTCCGCGCGACGGCCGCCGGTGACCTGGCGGTGGCGGCGTGAGCCAGCGTCCTCCGCACCTGAACGCGCACCGGCGGCGAGCCCGCAAGCAGCAGCTCGCCGCCCGCGACGGCCGGCAGTGCTACTACTGCCGCCGTCCCTTCCGAGAGCTCCGAGAAGCCAGCGCCGACCACATCGCCCCTGTGAGCCTGTGGCGCTCTTGGTCGGTCTCCTCGCTCGTGCTGGCCTGCCGACCCTGCAACGAGGCCAAAGCCGACCGCTTCCCGCTCTCGCTCGCCCTGGTCCTGCTGGCGTGGGCCGACCCGACTGCACCGATCGTCCGCCCGGTCGACTGGCCCCTGTTGGCCCGAATCGCCGCCGCCCACCACACGGCTCTGACCAGCGTGACTCCCCGCGTCACACCCGGCGTCACGCCCCGACCGGTCGACCCGACGGGCGAACGGTCTACCCCCACCCTGCACGAATCGACCCGGCACGCCTGTGTGCGGTCGACCGTGCGGCCCGACTGCCTGCGCGCGCCCCGACCCGTGCGGGTGTGTGCGGGCCCGACCGGAGAGGAGGTTCCCGCGTGAACACCGCGAACGGTCCCGTGAACGGATCGACCCGACCCGTGAACACGGTGAACGGCACCTTGGACGGGGCCGCCCGTGTCGTGAACACGGTGGACCGCACCGTGGACGGGGCGGCCCGTGTCGTGAACACGGTGGGCCGCACCGTGAACACCACGCCCGCACACCCATCCGCCCGTGCGGACCGCACGCCCGCACGGCAACCGCACGGTGCGGGAGAGGACAAGAAGCCGCCCGCCGCCGCACGGATCGTGACCATGGCGCGCGAGCAGTACCGGTTCGTGATGTCCACCGACGGCCGCCCCTACGCGGTCGCCGTGAACGGCCCGAACATCGCCCTCCCGCTCAGGGGCAAGGCCGGTGTGCGCCAGCGTCTGGCACGGCAGTTCGCGGACGCCTACCCCGGAGAGGTCGCCTCACAGTCCGCGCTCGCGGACGCCATGACGGTCCTGGAAGGCATGGCCGAGGACAGCGACCCGGTACCGGTGAACCTGCGGGTGGGCCGGGCCCCGGACGGCGCGATCGTGGTCGACCTGGGCAGCGCCGACGGCCGCGCGGTCGTGGTGACCGGTCTGGGCTGGCAGGTGGTCGACCGCGCCCCGGTGCTCTTCCGCCGCTCCGGTGCCATGGCCCCGATGCCCGAACCGGTGCTGGACGGTGACGGCCTGGCCAAGCTGCACGCGCTGCTGAACATGGACGAGTCTGCGTTCCATCAGCTCGTGGCCTGGCTGGTCGCGGCCTGGATCCCGGACATCCCGCACCCGGCGCTGGTGTGCAAGGGCGAGCAGGGCACGGGCAAGTCCAAGGCCGCGCAGATGTTCATCAACCTCATCGACCCGTCGCCAGCCGCCAAGCGCAGTCAGCCGCGGGACGAAAAGGCGTGGTCGCGGCAGGCGTTCAGCTCGTGGGCGTTGTGCCTGGACAACATCTCCACCATCCCGCCGTGGCTGTCGGACACTCTGTGCAAGGCCGTGACTGGTGACGGTGTGGTCGACCGCGCCCTTTACACCGATGACGACGTGGTCGTGCTCACCTTCAAGCGGGTGCTGGCCATGACCACGATCGACGCGGGAGCTCTCGCCGGAGACCTGGCCGAACGCGTGCTGCTGCTGGACTTGCAGCTCATCGACTCCACCCGGCGCCGCTCCGAAGAGGAACTGGACGCCACCTTCGCGGCCGTGCGGCCTGCCGTACTCGGGGCCCTGTTCGACGTGCTCGCCTGCGCGCTCGCGGTGCTGCCGTCGGTGCAGCTGGACTCCATGCCGCGCATGGCCGACTTCGCACGCGTGCTCGCGGCAGTCGACCAGACCCAGGGCTGGAACACCCTGGACGACTATCTCGCCACCTCCGCCAACGTCGCCACCGATGCGATGGAAGGCGACCCGTTCGCCATGGCCATCGCGGCTCTGGTCGACAAGGCCGGGACGTGGCAGGGCACGGCCGCCCAGTTGCTCGAAGTGCTGCCCGCACCGCTGGTCCGGCCGCCGAACTGGCCCAAGGACGCCACCCGCGCCGGCGGCCGGGTCAAGCGCCTTGCGCCGCTGCTGCGGTCCATCGGAATCACCGTGGACGACACGCAACGTAGCCGCGACCGGCACCGACACAAGCTCCTGATCCTCTCCCGCGCACCCGACGAACAGAAGCCAGCGTCCGCGCCCGACCAAGCCTCTCTCTGGCCGGAGGCGGCGCCCACTGGGGAGGGCAGAACCCCGCCTGAACAGCCCTGACGTAGCCGGAAGACCCGCCGGGCCGGGCCGCACACCAGCGGCCCGGACACGTCGAAGCTGTGGACGCTACAGCCGTCCAGCGTCCGCAGCGTCCGCACTAGCGTCCGCAACCCTCACCTCCACTGGCCTGCGACAACAAGGCCGTGCGGACGCTGGGACGCTGCGGACGCTGAAATACACCAACTCTCTAGGACTGCGACCGGCACCACTCCCACGCACCGCTCCCACGGACACGAGGAGTCATCAGCGCCATGGCCACCACCGAGACCACCGACCCGCGCGCCGCCCTGCGCGGCGGCCTCCCGGACCGCTACCTCACCCCCGAAGACCTGGTCACCATGTTCAGCCTCCCGAGCGTCGAGACCGTCTACCAGTGGCGCCGCAAGCGCATCGGACCGCCCGGCTTCCGCGTCGGCAAACACCTGCGCTACGACCCGGCCGCCGTCCGGGCCTGGGTGGCCGAGCAGAGCACCCTCCCCGACGCGGCGTGAAGGGTTGCTAGACCTAGCGGGCACGGTTGCTAGGTCTAGCGCCCCCGCTAGCGGCTGATCCCGCCTCTGGCCTGCGATCTAGCGTCTAGCGACCCGGCTCCGGGAAACGCCTTCCGGCCCGGACGCACCTGCCGGACGACTCGCCCCGCTCGCTAGAGACCCGGCCGCCGGAGCGGGGAGGCAGCACCCGCGGGCCGGGGAGGCGGGGAGAACTCCCCAACCGCCTCCCCGGCCCGCACCCCCCACGCTGATCAGCACAAACAACAATTCGGGGAGGCGGGGAGGCGCCGCCGGAAGCCTCCCGAAAACCCCCTCTGGAAGCTCTCCCAAGCCCCTGTCTCTACCTCCCCGCCGTGCCCCGACGCACGCCGCGCGGCAGGGAGGCACGACCCGCCGGCCGAGGGGGGCAGGGAGAACTCCCTGACCGCCTCCCTTGCCCGCCTCCCTCTGCCTGACCAGCACATACGGCCTCTCAGGGAGGCAGGAAGGCACGCCTCCAACACCCCCGAAAACCCCCTCAGGAAGCCACCCGAGACCCCTGTCTCCGCCTCCCTGAGACCCGCCCGACAGGTGCTCCCGGTAGCAGTCACACCCGCTACCGGTAGCAGCCCCGCTAGCAGCCCAAACCCCCAGTGATCAGGCCCGTAGCAAGTAGCGGGCCTGGCCCAGCACACCCCGAAACCGGCCGGACGAGCCCCGCCAGGCCCGCCGTGCCGCTGCTACCGAGAAGGGAGTCAGCCCGCATGGCTGGCCACATCTTCGACCGCTGGATCAAGACCACCACCGACGCCGACGGCAAGACCGTCCGCGTCAGGACCGACCGTTACGGCACAGGGATGCGCTACCAAGCCCGCTACCTCACGCCCGACGGCAAGCGAAAGAACAAGTCCTTCCCCGACGGACAGAAGCGCATCGCCGAGCAGTGGCTGAGCGCCATGCAAGCCGACGTGGCCCGCGGCGACTTCATCGACCCGAACGCGTCCCGTACGACGTTCCAAGAGTTCGCGGAGAAGTGGCTCGCGAGCCAGAGCGGCGACCCCAACACTCGTGCCTCGATGGAGTCTCAGCTCAAGCTGCACGCCTTCCCCCGCATCGGGTCGCGCCAGCTCGGATCGTTCTAGCCGAGCCACATCCGTGAGTTCGTGACGCAGCTCGAAGCGTCCGGCATGTCCGGCGCGTACGCGCGCGTCATCTTCTCCAACGTCCGCGCCGTGCTCTCGGCCGCCGTAGAGGACGGATGCCTACGCCGGAACCCCTGCAACTCGCGCACGGTGACCCCGCCGGCCATCGGTGCGCGCCGGGTCGTCCCCTGGGAGCCTGAGCGCGTCTTCGCCATGCGCGCCGCCATGGTCGAGCGTTTCCGGCCCATGGTCGACGTCGGTGCAGGGTGCGGCCTGCGGCAAGGCGAGATCCTCGGCCTGTCCATCGATGACATCGACTTCGACAACGGCACCGTGCACGTGGTGCAGCAACTCAAGCTGAGCCTGAGCAAGGCCGTGTTCGCTCCCCCGAAGGGCGGCAAGCTCCGTGACGTGCCGCTGCCCGATCCCGTGGCAGAGGCGCTACAGGAGCACATCAAGCGGTTCCCGCCTGTGGAGATCAAGCTCCCCTGGATGCGAGCGAACGGCCAGCCGGTGACGCGGCGGCTCATCTTCACGGGCCCTAACGGCGGGCACGTCTGGCGTACGTCGCTGAACGAAGACCACTGGAAGCCCGCGCTCGCCAAGGCCGGTGTCATCCCCAAGGCCAAGAGCCGCGAGCACGCCGCCGCCCGGGAGCACGGCATGCACGCGCTCCGGCACTTCTACGCGTCCGTGCTCCTGGACGCCGGGGAGAGCATCAAGGCTCTTGCCGAGTACCTCGGACACTCGGACCCCGGCCTGACCCTCAAGGTGTACGCGCACCTCATGCCGAGCAGTCGAGACCGGGCCCGGAAAGCCCTCGGGCGAGCCCTCCGGCCGCAGGACCCCACGGACTGAGGTTTCAGAGAGGTTCCAACGCATGAAAATGCCTCCCATCCGCGCCGAACGCGCAGGTGGGAGGCATGATCACAAAAGCTACTTCTTCTTCCCCTGGTTCTTCACTGCCTCGATGGCGGCCTTGGCGGCCTCCGGGTCGAGGTAGGTGCCGCCGGGGTTGACCGGGCGGAAGTCGGCGTCCAGCTCGTAGGCGAGCGGGATGCCGGTGGGGATGTTCAGGCCGGCGATGTCCTCGTCGGAGATGCCGTCGAGGTGCTTGACCAGGGCACGCAGGCTGTTGCCGTGCGCGGCGACCAGGACCGTGCGGCCGGTGAGGAGGTCCGGGACGATGCCGTCGTACCAGTACGGCAGCATGCGCGTGACGACGTCCTTGAGGCACTCGGTGCGCGGGCGCAGCTCGCTGGGGATGTCGGCGTAGCGCGGGTCGTCGCTCTGGGAGAACTCGGTGCCGTCCTCCAGCGCGGGCGGCGGGGTGTCGTACGAGCGGCGCCAGAGCATGAACTGCTCCTCGCCGAACTCGGCCAGCGTCTGCGCCTTGTCCTTCCCCTGCAGCGCACCGTAGTGGCGCTCGTTCAGCCGCCAGCTGCGGCGGACCGGGATCCAGTGGCGGTCGGCGGACTCCAGGGCCAGCTGCGCGGTGCGGATGGCGCGCTTCTGGAGGGAGGTGTGCACGACATCGGGGAGCAGGCCGGCGTCCTTGAGCAGCTCTCCGCCGCGGACTGCCTCCTTCTCGCCCTTTTCGTTGAGATTGACGTCCACCCAGCCGGTGAACAGGTTCTTCGCGTTCCATTCGCTCTCGCCGTGGCGGAGGAGGATCAGCTTGTACGGTGCGTCGGCCATGGCGTCGAGCGTAATCGAACCCCGGGGAGGGCCCCGCGGCGGTCCAGAACCTGGGCTCCCGGATGACGGTTGACACTTCCGGTCAATTGAGTGGCGAGGCGGACCGCCCCGAAAGTAGGTTGCCCTGGTCGCTTGCGCCACTTACGTCCAGCCGGTCGCCGCGCAGGCGCCACCCGCCTCTCTCACGACCCACGACCACACCGCACCACGCCGCACCATTCCTCGGGGGAACTGTCATGCCCACATCCATACCGCCGCCTGGGCCGACCCTGCCGGCCCGTCTGCGACGCGCCGCCGTGGAGAGCGTCTCCGGGCTCCCCCGACAGTTCTGGTGGCTGTGGACCAGCACCCTGATCAACCGGCTGGGCGCCTTCGTCGCCACCTTCCTCGCCCTCTATCTGACGGTCGAGCGCGGCTACTCCGCCTCGTACGCGGGCCTGGTCGGCGCGCTCTACGGACTCGGCGGGGTGCTGTCGTCCGTGGGCGCCGGCGTGCTCACCGACCGGCTCGGCCGCCGGCCGACGATGCTGATCGCGCAGCTGTCGACGGCGGCCTCGGTGGCGCTGCTCGGCTTCCTGACGGACCCGGTGGCCATCGCGGGGGTGGCGTGCGTGGTCGGGATGGCGTCCAACGCCTCCCGCCCCGCCGTGCAGGCGATGATGGCGGACATCGTCGCTCCCGAGGACCGCGTCCGCGCCTTCTCCCTCAACTACTGGGCGATCAACCTCGGCTTCGCGATCTCCTCCACCGCCGCCGGACTCATCGCCCAGCACGGTTATCTGGCCCTCTTCCTCGGCGAGTCCACGCTCGTCCTGGCCTGCGCCCTGGTCGTCTTCCGGAAACTGCCGGAGACCCGCCCCGGCACGGACGCCCCGGCCGGCGCCGCCGGCGGTCCGGCGCCCGGGGCCGTCTCGCTGCGCACCGTTCTGCGCGACGGCCGCTTCATGACCGTCGTCGGCCTCAATCTGCTGCTCGCCCTGCTCTTCCAGCAGGCGTATGTCTCGATGCCGGTGTCGATGGGTCAGGACGGCTTCTCCAGCGCGGACTTCGGCATGGTCATCGCGGTCAACGGCATCCTGATCGTCCTGCTGCAGATCCCCGTGACGCGGTTCATCGAGCACCGCAGCCCGGCGATGCTCCTGGTCGGCTCGGCCCTGCTGGCCGGTTACGGCTTCGGGCTCACGGCGCTGGCGGGCTCGGTCGCCATGTACGCGGTCGCCGTCGCCGTCTGGACCCTCGGCGAGATCATCAACTCCCCCACCCAGATGGGCCTGGTGATCCGCCTCTCGCCGGTGCACGGCCGTGGCCGCTACCAGGGGATGTACGCACTGTCCTGGTCCATCGCCTCCCTGACGGCCCCTCTGCTCGGCGGCACGGTCATCGACCACTACGGAGCCGACGCCCTGTGGGCCGGGTGCGCGGCCGTCGGCACGGTGGCCGCGGTGGGCTACGGGCTGCTGCTACGGAGACTGCCGGGGCCGGACCCGCACACCGCCCGGGGCGTCAGTGCGGCGCGACATCCCGTAGCCGCCGACGGCGGGGCCGGCCGTCGCGTCCGCTCATGACGACGCGGCCGTCGCGTCCGCTCATGACGACGCGGCCGTCGCGTCCGCTCATGACGACGCGGCCGTCGCGTCCGCTCATGACGACGCGGCCGTCGCGTCCGCTCATGACGACGCGGCCGTCGCGTCCGCTCATGACGACGCGGCCGTCGCGTCCGCTCATGACGACGCCGCCGGGGCCCATTCGAGGCCCCGGCGGCGTCCTGCACGGCTCACTCCCGTCTCCGTCGGTCACGAGCGGGAGGGAGTCGGCTCAGCGGAAGGTGTGCGCCATCGCTCCGCCGCCGGTGTGGATGCCGCCGATCGGCCGGTAGTGGCGGTGGTGGTGACGCCGGTGGTGGTGGTGCTTGCACTTGTCGTGGTGGCGACCCCAGCGGTGGTCGTCACCTCTCCAGCGATCGTCGTGGCGGGTGCTCGCCACCGAGGATCCACTGTCCGTGGCGGGACCCTCGACCGCGGAGGAGGCGAACGCGGTCGGAGTCACCGCGAACACCGCGGTGATGACGGCGGAGGCGAACAGGGTACGGGCAGTGCGCATAGGAGATGTTCCTTTCTGCCTACTGCGAAGGGAGACACAGCGTCGGCCATCTGACTCACAGTAGTGATATGACCCACAGTCAGCCTTTATGCCACGTTTTCTCGCGCAAGCACGTCATCCACGAGCGACGAGCTGAGCTTTCCGGGTGGACTGCATGCGTAATTGACCCGTCAGGCCGAACGGCAGGCCGGGGCGGGTTTGTTCGCTGAGAGCTCCTGGTGTTTGACGTGTCGTGAGCCGCCGCGGCCCGGCGGCCGGTGCGTCCGCCGACGCGGAGGCAGTCGCCGCCCCGCCCCGCCCGCCTGCGCGCCTGGCCGCCTGGCTGCCACCGGCCGATCCGGTGTCAGGTCCTTTTTTGCTTTTCCGGACCCTTCAGAATTCCTTCAGGAATTCAGGACCTCTTCAGGAATTCAGGAATCCTTAAGAAAGGGGGTGCCGAGGGGCCTGGATTTATTGAGGAGAGGGCGGAAGCATAACGCGTCGCATACACGGTGTTACCGAAAGAAACGCCCGAAGGAAATCGGCGGAACGCGCTTCAAAAGGGCGACATTCGGGTGCTACGGTTCTGGCAACTCCTGGCCGAGGTGCACATCGGCCGTTCAGATTCTGCGTACCCCGGTGGCGCCCCGGTGCGTATTGCGGTGCCTGAATGGAGAACAGGGGTTTTTGGGGATTGAGCACACGGTTCGATCCCTGCACAGAAAGGACACGGACATGGACTGGGTTAGCTCCCTCGTCTCGGCCATCGGCCCGATCATTTCCAACCTGGTGACGCACTTCCTGGGTTAGGGCCTTGGACCGGGAGCCGTGAGGGTTTCTCGGTAGCGGGAGTATGGGGCGTGGAATATCCCGCCCCATACTTCTCGTTTTCCGGCCTCCGGATACTTCTCGTTGTCAGTCCGCCGGCCGCCCGCGGCTTTCAGCCCGCCGACCGTCCGCGCCCCTGGGTCAGATGCGCGAAGGCGTCCAGATTGCGGGTGGATTCGCCGCGGGAGACCCGCCACTCGTACTCCTTGCGGATGGCGGTGGCGAAGCCCATTTCGAGCAGGGTGTTGAAGCTGCCGTCGGCGTTTTCCAGGACGGTGCCGAGGATGCGGTCGAGCTCGTCGGGGGTGACGGCGGCGAGCGGGAGTTTGCCGACGAGGTAGATGTCGCCGAGCTTGTCGATGGCGTAACCGACGCCGTACAGGCGGGTGTTGCGCTCCAGCAGCCAGCGGTGCACGGCGTCGTGGTTCTCGTCGGGGTGGCGGACGACGAAGGCGTTGATGGAGAGGGAGTGCCTGCCGACGATGAGCGAGCAGGTCGTGGAGAGCTTGCGGGTGCCGGGGAGTTTGACGACGTAGGTGCCGTCGGTGGGGCTCTCCCATTCCAGGCCGGCGTCGTCCAGAGTCGCCTCGATCACCTGTCGCGCGTCGTCAGCCATGGGGTGATCGTAGGTGACGGCGTCGCTCCTGCATCGCGGCGGTGTACACCTCGGCGGTCGCCGCGGCGGCCGTGTCCCAGCCGAACGACTGGGCGTGGTGGGCGGCATCCGTGCCCATCCGGGCGGGCAGGGCCGGGTCCGCGACGAAACGGCCCAGGGCGCGGGCGTAGTCGGCGGGGTCGTGGCCGGCGACGAGGAAGCCGCTGACGCCGTCGCGTACGGCCACCGGCAGACCGCCGACCGCGGCCGCGACGACCGGGGTGCCACATGCCTGGGCCTCGATGGCGACCAGCCCGAAAGACTCGCTGTACGAGGGCATGACCAGCACGGATGCGGCGCGGTACCAGTCGGCGAGCTGCTCCTGGCCAACCGGTGGGCGGAACTGCACCAGATCGGCGATGCCGAGCCGGGCGGCCAGCTTCTGCAGGCCCTCGGGCCTGGCCAGCCCGCTGCCGCTGGGGCCGCCCACGACGGGCACCACCAGGCGGGAGCGCAGCGAGGGGTCCTCGTTCACCAGCGCGGCGACCGCCCGCAGCAGGATGTCGGGCGCCTTCAGCGGCTGTATGCGGCCGGCGAAGAGCGGGATGACCGCGTCCTGCGGCAGGCCGAGACGGGCCCGGGCCGCGGCCCGGCTCTCGGCGACCGCACCGCCGGTGGGCCGGAAGCGGTCGAGGTTGACGCCGGGGTGGACCACCGCGACCTTGTCGGGCTCGGCCTCGTAATGCCGTACGAGTTCGTCCGACTCCTCGGAGGTGTTGGCTATCAGCCGGTCCGCGGCGCGCACGATCTGCGTCTCGCCGATGACCCGGGCGGCGGGCTCGGGGGTGTCACCGTCGGCGAGGGCGGCGTTCTTGACCTTGGCCATGGTGTGCATGGCGTGCACCAGCGGGGCGCCCCAGCGTTCGGCGGCCAGCCAGCCGACATGGCCGGACAGCCAGTAGTGGGAGTGGACCAGGTCGTAATGGCCGGGCCGCTGGCCGGCCCAGGCCTGCATCACGCCGTGGGTGAAGGCACACAGCTGCGCGGGCAGCTCCTCCTTGGCCAGGCCCTCGTACGGGCCGGCGTCCACATGCCGTACGAGGACGCCGGGGGCGAGTTCGACGGCGGGCGGGAGGGTGCCGGTGGTGGCGCGGGTGAAGATCTCCACCTCGATGTTGATCGAGGCGAGCTTCCTGGCCAGCTCGACGATGTAGACGTTCATGCCGCCGGCGTCGCCGGTACCGGGCTGGTGCAGCGGGGAGGTGTGGACGCTGAGCATGGCCACCCGGCGCGGGCGGCGGGTGGCGCCGGGCAGGCGCAGCCGGGCCTGGCCCGGGAACTGGCCATGGGGACGGCTGCGGAGCCGGGACACGTATGGGCTCACGTCGAGCTACCTCCTAGGCGGGGCGGGCGGCACGCCTCCGACCCCGTCCAACAACAGACCCCGGTCATCCATTTCCGTCCGATGCCCTTCACCCATACTTTGCCAAAGCGTGACTCAGGGCAGGTCGGAGGTACCGCGGGGCGGTTCGTCGGAAGGAGGGGCCGGCCCAGCACCTCGGTGGCGCGGCCGGCCGGAGTGGCCGGCGGTACCGCGGCGGCGGCCCGCTCCCGGCCACCCCATACTCTCGACGGCATGGCCCGCCGCCCCTCCGTCCTCGCCGCCCCGGCCTCCGCACCGTCCCGACCCGTCGGAAACGCCACCCGCGGGACCACCAACCCCAACCGTCTGCGCCGCATGGACCGCTGGATAGCGGCCGAACACGGTGCCGCGCTGCGCCGCGCCGCCGACCCCGTGGCGGTCGACCTGGGGTACGGCGCGGCGCCCTGGACCGCGGTCGAGCTGCTCGGCCGGCTGCGTACGGTCCGGCCGGACGCCCGGGTCGTCGGCATCGAGATAGATCCGGCGCGGGTCGAGGCCGCCCGGTCCTACAAGCGGCCGGGGCTGGACTTCGTCCACGGCGGCTTCGAGGTGCCGCTGCCGGGCCCGCGTACCGGGGCACCGGTCCTCATACGGGCGGCGAACGTGCTGCGGCAGTACGACGAGGACGAGGTGGCCGCCGTGTGGCGGCGGCTGTGCGCGCGGCTGGCCCCCGGCGGGCTGCTGGTCGAGGGCACCTGCGACGAGATAGGACGGCGGCACGTCTGGGTGGCGCTGGGTCCCGAGGGGCCGCGCACGGTCACCTTCGCCACCCGGCTCGGCTCCCTGCGGACACCCTCCGACCTGGCCGAACGCCTCCCGAAGGCGCTGATACACCGCAATGTCCCGGGCGAAGCGGTGCATGCCTTCCTCCGGGACTTCGACCGTGCCTGGGCCACGGCCGCCCCGCTGGGCGCGCTGGGCGCCCGCCAGCGGTGGCGCGCGGCCGTCCAGGCTCTGGCCACGGACTGGCCGCTGGCCGGCGACCCCCGGCGCCGCCGCCAGGGCGAGGTCACGGTGCGGTGGGAGGCCCTGGCCCCCAGGCGCTGAGCGCCCCGCGGCGGCCGGCCGTCCGCCGTAGCTACCCGTCCGCCCCCGCGGCCGCCATGGCCCGCTGCTCCTCCGCCACCCGCGCCCCGAGCTCCCGCAGCCGGCGCTCCGTCTCCGACCCGCGCGGGGCCGTGTACGTCACCAGGGACTGGTCGGGGTCCGTGCTCAGCCGGAAGCTCTCGAAGGTGATCACGAGCTCGCCGACGTGCGGATGCAGGAGCCGCTTGGTGCCGCGCAGGCACTCGTACACCGCCTGGGTCTCCCAGAGCCGCCGGAAGTCCGCGCTGTGGTCGAGGAGTTCATTGACCACCGCACAGATCCGCGGGTCGTCGGGGTGCCGGCCGCTGTCGGCACGCAGATTGCCGACCACCTCCACGGCCTTCGCCTCCCAGTCCGGGTGCAGCGCCCGCGCCACCGGGTCGAGGAAGACCAGCAGCGCGGTGTTCCGCCGGTCCGGGGCGAGCGCCTCCAGGTCGAAGGCGAAGCGGCCGCCGAGCGTGTTCCAGGCCAGGATGTCCAGGCCGCGGCCGATGACCATGGCCGGGACCGTGGTCTCCATCGCGTCCAGCAGCTGCCGGATCTCCGGGCGCACGGTCTGCGTGGGGCCCAAGGCGGCGGGGCGGCAATCGACGGCGCCCGGGCGCCGGGGCACGGCGACGTTGCGCAGATACGTCACCTCGCCGCCGGACAGCCGCAGCGCCCGGGCGATGGCGTCCAGGACGGAGTCGGAGATGGCGTGCGCCCGGCCCTGTTCGATCCGGGTGTAGTAGTCGACGCTGATGCCGGCGAGCTGGGCGACCTCCTCGCGCCGCAGCCCGCGCACCCGGCGTCGGCCCACCCCGCCGGGCAGGCCGAGCTCGGCCGGGTCGAGCGCCGCGCGGCGCGCCTTGAGGAACGAGCCGATCTCGATTTCCGCGTACAGCATCGTTCCAGTATGCGTCGCGCGGCCCCGTCACCCTTCCGACGGCTTTGCGCCGGCGTCCGCGGTGAAGGTCTCGAAGACCTCTTCCTCAGCCGTTTCGTCCTCCTCCGGCATATCGGCAGCCGCCACCTGCGTCAGGTTGGGACCACCGCCGAGCGGGGTCCAGTACACGGAGATGAAGCCGTTCCCGGCGCCATTGGGGAGCTTGGTGTTGTTGAGGGACACCTTGACGGTGCCGCCCTTTGCGACGGGAACGGACATCTGGTTCGTCGCCGACGGCGAACCGCTGAACGTCACTTGCGGTACGGCGATGGTATGTGTCACGCCGGCGGTGGTCGCCTTGGCGGCGAAGTATGCATTGAGCTCTCGCCAGCCGGTGTTGGACGTGAAGGACAGACACGTCAGGACGACGGTGAGGAAACCGGCACCATCCGCCCGGTACGTGGTTTCTCGAAAGCCGGACGAGATGTAGTTGGAATGCAGCGTCTGCGAGCTGTTCTTGAAGATTCCGACGGCGCCGTAGGCATTGAGGTTCGTTCCCGCGGCGGTGTCGAGGCGGCCCGTCTTGAGCCAGAGATATCCGTCGGCCCCGGGATCGACGGTGAGGTTCTTGGTGGTGGTGGCCCCATTGAGCTGAGTGGTGCCGGCGACGGTGAATTTGCTCAGGACATTGACCTCGCGGCCCTCGGTGGAGAGCGTCAGCCGGCCCCCGATCGCGAGCGACCCGTAGGCACCACTGCCTTCGATGGTCCGGACGTGCAGGGTGTTTGCGGTATTGACCGTGAGGTCCTTGGTGGTGGTCGCGCCGTTGAGCCGGGTGGTGCCGTGGACGGTGAGGTTGCCGATCTCCAGGTCCGGCTTGATGACGGATACCTGGGCGGACAGGATCCGCACCACGGGGTTCGAGGCGTCGCCTGTGGTGCCCCGCAGATAGAACGTGGTATCCGACTTCACGTTGGTGATGCGCTTGCTGGTGTCCTTGGTGACATCCAGATTGGTGTCGCCGTACAGCAGCTCATAGGTGGCGTTGGCGGAGCGCTCCCAGGTCAAGGTGACCTCGCCGCCGTTGTTGATGATGAGGGGCGTGCAGATGAGGTTGCGCAGGTAGAAGTCCGCGGGGAATTTGCCCACGTGGAATGTGGTGGCCCGGGACTGGAAAGCGCTCGTTCCGGTGCGGGAACTCTCGGTGACGGTGATCGGCGAGGTACCGACCTTCCGGTTGACCGGGATATCGGACAGCTGAATGGTGAATCCGGTCTCCGGGCCGATCGGCGCATGGCCGGCCGACGGGGAGAAGACGAATTCCTTCGCGGCGGCGTCCAGCCGGGCCGTCCAGCCGGACAGGCTGATCCGCGGGGTGACCTTGGCCAGGTCCGTGGCGAGGTCCGGCGACATCGGCCCGGCCGGAACCTTGACCTTGATCCATTGCACGTCCGCGGGCGTACCGCTGTGCCGTGACCCGACGATCTGGAGCTCTCCCGTCTCCTCCGGCGCCTGGGGATTCTCCGGCGAGGCCTTCAACGGGTCCGGGCTGGTGGTGACGGTGTACGCCAGCAGGGGTTCGTTGGCGGTGGTGTCTACGGTGCGGGTCGGGGAAACCAGGCTCATCGAATGCTCCTTCAACCGTCAGGGGCCGCGCCGTCCGCTGCCGAGGAGAGGAGCGGCGCGGCCTGCGTGGTGATGCGGTCTCAGCGGTCGGTGCGGCTGTGCGCGGCGGCGTCGTCGAGGGTGAGGAAGCCGGAGCGGAGCTCGGGCCGGGCCGGCGGCAGGTCGTACTGGTCCTGGCTGAGGACGGGGAGTTGCTCCCAGGCGTCGCCGCGCCGCTCGGTCCAGGTCCACGTGCCCACGACTCCGGCCGGGGTGGGCATGAGCACGGTTTCCTCGACCTCGTCCCGGTCGCCCCGCAGTCCGGTGGTGGCGGCCAGCAGGGGGCCGGTACGGAAGGCCACCGTCATCCGGGCGACGGCCCGGTCGGTGAATTCCTGGGGGACGAGGACGCGCCGGGTGGCGAGGATGTCGGTGGTGGCGTGCACGGCGGCGCGCGGATCGAGCAGCATGGTGGCGACGGCGGTGCGGTGGTCGCCGAAGTTCAGGTGCAGGCTGGGGTCGTCGCCGATCGGCCGCAGATACTCGCCGCTGCCCCCGGCCGGGTCGATCACCGTCTCGAAGTGGTCGTAATCGTCGTCGAGGACGTATCCGACGAGGCCGTCGTCGGTCTGTCCGGCCTCGCCGAGGCGGATCGCCCAGGGGTGGTCGGGCAGGTCCTGCCGCGGCGGGTCGAACAGGGCCCGCCAGCTGACATCGGTACGCAGCGGGCCGTGCAGGTCCATGGTCAGCCGCGTGCGGACGAGGGCGAGCGGCCGGCCCAGGAAGAAGCCGAGGCCCGGGTCGGCGGGGCCGTCCGGGTCGATGGTCTCCAGGGTCCGGTCGACCGTGGCCCGGAACGCGTCGAAGGTCTGCGGGCCACGGCTCCGGACCGCGTCCAGCAGGGCGTGCGCGTGCCGCGAGCGGTCCCGCAGCTGGTCGAAGTCGGTCACCTCCGAGCCGGGCAGCACCGACCAGGAGACCTCGCGCCGTCCGGCGTCGTTCAGCGTCACCCGCAGTTCGCCGAGTGCGGCGCCGTCGGGCGCGTACACGACCAGGGATCTGTCGAGGCGGTTGTGCAGCAGCCATGCGCAGACGGGGTTGGCACCGGGGGTCAGGTCGACGTCGTCGTCCTCGGCGGCGGACAGGAAGCCGAAGCGCAGCCGGGCGGGCTGGAGCAACCGCGGGCCGAGTTCGACGAGGCGTTCGCTGTCGTAGCCGCTGACCGGGTGGGCCGGTCGCATGGTGCGGGACATCTCGGGCCGGAAGTGACTCGGGTCGCCGATCAGGTTGACCGCGCGGCCGAACCGGTCGACGACGGCCAGGTCGAGGAAGGCCAGCTGGCCGGCGCGCAGTTCCTGGAACGTCGAGGGGGGCCACTCGTCCCAGTCGCTGGCGGGCAGACCGCCGGGGTCCGGTGGCGGGTAGTCGCCGTTGCCGATGAGCGCGGCGGTCTCCCCGGTGGGCTGGAGACCGGAGAGCGGCCGGCGTTGGGCGAGGGCGGCGCCGAACCCGTCGAGGGTCTGGGAGAGCAGGTCACGGCCTCGGGCGCCGGCGCGCAGCCGGCGCATCGTGTCGGCGGGGAGGCCGGCGCGGAGGCGGGCGTAGCTCTCCAGGGCGCCGTCGAGACAGTGCCCGGCGGCGGGGGCGAGCGTCTGCCGTCCGGAGACGACCAGGGGGGTGCCGGGTTCGCCGGTGCCCTGCCATTGGTAGCGGGAGCGCTCGATGAACGCCCAGTGGTCGGTGTCGCCTTCGCGGAACGGCAGCGGGAAGTACTCGGCCTTCCACAGCAGGTACAGCGGTTGCCACGGCATGCGCCAGGCGGTGGTGCCGTAGGCGGGCAGGGTGCCGGTGACATCGCTGATCGCGCCGGTCCTCAGGGCCCGGTCGAGGATGAGGAACTCGCTGAGCAGGGCCGGGAAGCAGGCGGGCTGGTGGGTGAGGTCGAGCTGGCGGGCGACGTCGGCGACGTCGGCGGTGGTGATGCCCGAGGCGCGGGTGACCAGTCGCTCGGGGGTGCGGCACGGCAGGGGGGTGTCCCGGGTGAGCGGGGCGTGCAGGTGGGCGCCGTCGAGGGCGAGGACCGGGTCGGCGCTGTAGTCGTAGTCCTGCGCGGGGACGCGGATCAGCCGGCGGGCGGCGCGCGGACCGTGGGCGGGGTAGAGGGCGGCCGTCCGCGCGGCCAGCTCGTCCTCGGTCCTGCCCCAGGGCACGGTGCGGCGCTGTTCGGCGAGCCGGCGGGCGAGGGCGGCGACCTGGCCGGCGGCGCCCTCGGCGTACTCAAGGTCGAGTTCGTCGTCGATCCGGTCGCGGAACTCGTCGGACTGCCGCGGCAGTTGGCTGAGCCACCACAGGTGGTAGAGGCGTTCCCGGGCGGCGTCGAGAGCGGCTTCGGTGGCATCGTGCTCGGCCTGCTTGCGGTTGAGTTCGGCGACGGTGGCCGCCTCTTCCGCGCGGGCGGCCGGTGGGGTGGGAGCGCGGCCGGGGTCGTCACCGCGTTCCCCGATGAACCAGCGGTAGCCGCCCGGGACCGGGCCGAAGCCGGTGTCATGGGCGCGGCGGTCGGTGAGGATGTCGGCCTCGGGACGGTCGCGTTCGTCGAGGGCGTCGATGCCGCCGAGGAGGAAGGCGCGGAAGAGTTCCGCCTCCGGTGCGTCGAAGGCTCCGTCGCCGGCGGCCTGGGCCCCCAGCTCGGCGGCCGCCTCGGCGACGCTGTTGGCGACGATGGCGGTGACGTCGCCCCGGCGGGGGCAGTCGGATTCCGGGACCGGGCCGGTGAGGTCCCAGTCCAGGCCGAGCACGGTTCCGGTGTAGACGGAGGTGCGGATGCCGCTGCCGGAACCGGGGGGTCTGGTCCACTGCAAGCGGTCCAGGAGGGCCGTGAGGTCGTCGGCTCCGGCGAGGATGTCGCTGTCCGGATCGGCGTACCAGCCGGCGACGAAGTAGCTCAGCCGCTCCGTGTCCGCCACCCCCTCCAGCGTGTCGTGCAGGGAGAACACGTTCGTGTTGTACGGCTGGAAGACGGAGAAGGTGAGCAGACCGGGGCCGATCGCGGTGAGGAAGGGCGCGTGCGCGGTGGCCGGTTCGCGCCAGGGGCCGGTGAGTTCGTGGCACTTGCCGATCAGCGTGGCGGCCGGTTCGGCGCTGTCCGGGTCCTGGAAGGAGACGGTGCCGTCCATCGGGTCGAGGTAGTCGCTCTCGACGACCCACGCCGTCAGGGCGCGGGTGGTGTCGGTGTGGCGGACGACGAGCCACCGGTTGGGGACGAGCGGGAAGTCGCCGACGCCTTCCTCCTCGTCGTGCCGGCCGCGGGTGAGCGCGGCGGGGAGCTCCCACTGGAGGTAGACGCCGAGCCGGTCCTCGCGGCCGGTCCATTCCTCGGGACTGGAGAAGGGCTCCGGCTCGGGCGGGACGCCGTCGCCGATGTCCTTGTAGTTGGTGATCCAGCGGTTGATCACGTGCTCGTCGCCGGTGTCGCGGGTCTGCCGGTTGACGGCCAGGGCGGCGACCTCGACCGGTACGACCAGGGTGGTGTCCACGGACATGGTCCGGTGGGTCCTTTCGTTCGTCGCTCAGCGGGTGGCGGTCACGGCCGGGAGAAGGTCTGCACCTGCGGGGCGTTGATCAACTGCAGGGCGAACTGCGCGGACGAGATCCGCGGCACCCCGTGCGCCGCGGACAGGGCGGGCACCAGGGCGTCACCGCTGCCGTGGACGTTGAGCACATCGCGGCCGCCGGGGCGCAGAAAGCGGCCGAAGCCGGCCGGCCGGGGGAACTCGCCCTTGGGGTAGCCGATGCGGTCTCCGCTGATCTCGCGGAGCTCGATGGTGCCGACGTCGCCGATGCCGAAGCAGATCCCGCGCGGCGGTTCGGCCAGCTCGAAGCGGTCGATCAGGCGGGGGTAGAGCAGCAGTTGGATGTCGGTGCCGTAGACGGCGCTGCGCAGCGGTTCGACGGGCGTGCCGCCGGAGTAGGCGGTGACGATGGTGCGGGGCCAGTCGGGGACCAGGTGCGAGTGGAGCAGCACCGCGCAGGCCGGGACCGGTCCGCCGGTGGTGGCCAGTGCGTTGAGATCGGCGTCCAGCGCGTGACCGACGCCGATGCTGAGGGCACCGTCCACCGCGGCCCGGATCCAGCAGGGGTCGACGTAGGCGAAACGGATGCTCTCCGGCGGCAGGGCCCGGTCGTCGGGCACCAGGTGCTCCAGCCCGAGCATCTCCAGCCGCCGCAGCCGGTCGAGCCAGCCGGTCACGGTCGTGAACTCGTCCGCGGCGGCGCGGGTCAGGACCTCGGCAACGCCCGGCTCGGCGAGCAGCGCCCGCGGATCCGCGGGCGTGCGGCGGACGCCGGTGGCGAGGGACCGGCGCCGGCCGGCCCGCAGATCCGGCCCGGCCCCGTCCACCGCCCGGGTGAAGCGGGCGCCGTCGCCGTCCAGCAGCATCCGGTCGAAGGATGCGCAGGCCGGCGGCGCGGTGAGCGAACGGGCCGACACGGCGGCGCGGTCGGCGAGTTCGGGGTGGGCCGCCAGGCGGCGTACGGCGGTGCGGGCGGCGGACCGGAACGCCATCAGCGCGCTGCGGAACCGGTCATCGGCCAGCGCGAGGACGCGTCCGGCGGTGAAGGCGGCGGCGTAGGCGGTGTCGAAGACCCCGTACTTCTCCAGGTAGATGAGCGCTTCGCCGGGGGATTCCAGGCGGGTCGCCGCCGGGGCGGGCAGTTCGTGGGCGGGCCGGGCGGTGAGCGGGCCGCGGTGGAAGGCGACGGTGCGCTCCCCGGTCTCCAGGCGCTGCGGCAGCGCGACGGCGCCGCCTGCCATCCGGTCGAGGGCCTCTTGCTGCGGGGCCGTTGGCCGGTCCGGCGCGGCGGCCGGCACCCGCAGCCGCAGCTCCGCTTCGGGGCGCGGAGTGCTGCCGTCGGTGGTGGCCAGGTTCTGGCAGACATCGCCGAAGCCGACGCCGGAGTCCGCCTCGCTGGTGAAGGTCCAGCAGGTGAGGGAGGTCAGCCGGACGCCTTCGGACGGGGCCGGGGCGGTCAGATACGCGTCGAAGCCTTCGAGGGAGACGAGGTGCACGACGTGCCGGCCGCCCGTGGCGGCAGGGAACCGGTTCGCCACCACGACCGCGTTGAGTTCCTTCTCGTCCGGTTCCGGGTCGTCCCCGGCGCGGGTGGCGTCGGGCGGACCGCCCTCCCGGACGTGGGCGAGGTAACCCATCTCCACGGGCAGCGGTGCGACCGCGTCGAAGAGCGCCGCGGGGACCAGGACCGTCGCACAGTGCTCGTCGTACTCGTCGGGCCGCAAGCTCTCCGGCGGCAGGACGGGGGTCTTGCCGGGGCCCAGTTGGCCGTCGAGGTACTCGCGCACGGTCCCGACGGCGACGGTGCCGACGGCCTCGCGGTCCTCGGGCAGTTCGTCCTCCCGGAACAACAGCAAGGCCGTCCAGGGGACGTCGCCCGGGTGGTCCGGTCCGAGCCGGCGGCTCCACGGCAGGCCGGGGGCGTCGAGGTTGAGGTGCGGGAGGGTCTGGCTGTACGTGCCGACGGCGTCGGGCACGGGGAAGCGTGCGTTGATGCCGGCCGGGCTGACGGAAAAGCGCGGCTGGACGACGTCGAACGGCTGCGGCGTGGCATCGATGACGCGGTCGGCGCCGTCGACGGCGCGGAGGATCTGCCGGTTGTCGATCCGGTACCGGCCGGCGTAGAGGGAGGGGATGCGGTGGTCGAAGAACCGGGTGCGGTGCCGGGCGGCGGGGGTGCATGCGGTCCCAGGCCGTCGCCTCGGCCTTGCCGTAGCGTGTGGTGTCGGTGTGGGTCACCACGTT